>JANNUW010000146.1:0-3249 GCA_031414095.1 Hyphomicrobium sp.
TAACCCGGAATAAGATCTCTACCGGGGTCAGACCCGTCCTGCCGAAGGCGGGCGCTACCAGAGCGTCTGACCCCGGAAACACCTCACCCCGGCCCTCTCCCTGCAAGCGGGGAGAGGGGGAAAACACTGGCCCCACTATGACCTCTCCCAAACTCCCCGCCTCCATCGCCACGCCGGCTTATGTGCTCGACGTGGCCGCGCTGAAACGCAACCTGGCGACCGCCGCGCGCATCAAGAACGAGAGCGGGGCTAAAATTCTGCTGGCCACCAAGGCGTGGGCGATGCCGGCCGCGTTTCCGCTGATGCGCGATACGCTCGACGGCACCACGGCGTCGGGCGAATACGAGGCCCGCATGGGCCGTGAAGAATTCGGCAAAGAGGTGCACGTCTATGCGCCCGCATATGGCCCTGGCGAAGTCGAGCGCCTGACTAAAATCGCTGACCATATTTATTTCAATTCGCCCGAGCAGATCGTGCGCGGGTTGCCGCTCGTAATACAGGCGAACCGGCAGGCCGGCATCCGCATCAATCCAGGATTATCTAATGCCACACTGGGCGGCGCGCTCTACGATCCGTGCGCTCCGTGCTCGCGCTTTGGCACGACTGCTGCCGAGATCGATCAGCTACCGTGGGACGAGATCGACATTTTCCACGTGCATGCGCTGTGCGAAAGCCTGCATGACGGCTCGGTCAAACTGATCGAACACGTCGCGCGCGAATTCGCCCCCTACCTGCGGCGCGTGAAGGCAGTCAACTTCGGCGGCGGACACTTCATCAACAAACCCGGCTACGACGTTGCGAAACTGATCGCCGCGATCAAGGCGTTCCGGTCGGAATTCAATGTGGAGGTAATTTTAGAACCGGGCGCCGGCCTCGTCGTCGACGCCGGTTATCTCGTGTCGACTGTCATCGGTCTGCACAAAAACGAAAAGGACATCGCCATTCTCGATGCCTCGGCCTCGACGCACATGCCTGACGTCTTGGAAGTGCCCTACACACCGCCCGTGTTTGACGCTGGCAAGCCGGGCGAGCTTGGCCACGACTACATTCTTGGCGGCAAGACGTGCATGACAGGCGACATCATCGGCGAATTCTCGTTCCGGAAGCCGCTTGAAGTCGGCGACCGCATCGTGTTCGGCGACATGATGCAGTACTCGTTCGTGAAGAACACGACGTTCAACGGCACGCCGCTGCCCGACCTCGGCATACTGGAAGAAGACGGCAGCTACCGGGTAGTGCGCTCATACGGCTATGAAGATTTCAGGCGGCGATTGGGCTGAGCGCAGATGACGAACGGCGCGTCTTTCAATTGCGCTCGATTGCTGCGCGGCCAGCGGACTCGTCGTCATCCGCGAATAACCAGCCCGCTAACAGCGAACCCGCTAGGGCACCAGCCAGCTGGGCTAAGATGAAGCCCGCCACACTCGCTGGCTCAATTCCTGCGAAAGTGTCGCTAAGGGCGCGCGCGATGGTAACTGCCGGGTTTGCGAACGACGTCGAAGCCGTGAACCAATACGCCGACGTGATGTACAGCGCGACCGCTGACGGTACGGCGAGCGGCGCAAAGCGTACTGCACCGAAAATAGTGACGAGAAGCCCGAAGGTTGCGACGAATTCGGAAAACCATTGCGATGCCCCCGTGCGAACGGCCGTCGAAGCCTGCAGCAATGTGAGGTCGAACATGCCGTGTGCCACGAGCGTGCCAAGGCACCCGCCTATGACCTGTGCAACGATATAGCCCGCAGCCCCTCTGTTGCCTATTTCACCTTTGGCGCGCATGGCGAGCGTGACCGCCGGGTTGAAGTGCGCTCCAGATAGCGGACCAAGGATGGTTATGAGCACAAACAAAATTGCGCCTGTCGGTATCGTGTTGCACAAAAGCGCGACCGCACCGTTGCCACCGGCAAGCTTTGCCGCCATGATTCCCGAACCGACAACCGCTGTCACCAGCAGGGCTGTGCCAAGCGCTTCGGCACCAAGGCGCCGCATTTTCGAAACCGTCATGTGTCCCAAATCCCCCCGCAGGCACGTTTCCATTTTAAATTAACAGCAGCTTCCATCGGTGGCAGAATCCGGCGTCGTCACGAACGGAACTGGCGTGCCGCAGCCGGCGAAAATTCCGTAGTGGCGCGAAAAATCGCCGACAAATGTGAAATATTCGGCAAAGCGCGTCTCGGCCAGCATGCGCCAGGTGTTGCCGCACACAGTAAAGACCTTGCCGCGCTCCATGTAATGATGCCCGTCGAGCGTGAAGGCATCTTCCTGACCGTCGATGCCGCCATTGTAGATGACGGCTTGGCCATAATCTTCGCAGGCGGTCTCGAGTTGATCGAGTTTGAACAGGCGATATGTGGCCGAGTAAAATTTGGCGGCACCGAGCTTCGGCTTAAGCTTGCCGTTGGTGATCTCGAGCGGGCGGCTGGTGACGAGGCGCGGATCGAGAAAGCCGGCGCGCTTTGCCATCGGTAAGAAGTCGTTCCAATAAAGCGCGCCGCCCAGGCACTCGCCGTAGAGTTCAGGATCGGAACGAACGCTCTCAGGCAAGCGGCGGTCGGCGTAAACGTCGGAGAAATAAAACTCTCCCCCGCGTTTCAAAAGATTGTAAGCTCCACGAAGAACGGCGGGCTTGTCGATCGATAGGTTCAAGACGCAATTGGAAACAATGACATCGAAACTCTGCGGCTTTAGATCGAGGTCACCCAGGCGTTCAATGTAGCCTTGCAAGAAGTTGACGTTCGATTTGGCGAATCCGAATTTAGCCCGGTGCCAGTCGAGTGTTGCCCGCGCCGTCGTCAATTGCTCGTCCGTCATGTCGATACCGACGACTTCGCCGCGCGCACCGGCAAGTTGAGCAAGAATGTAAACATCGCGGCCCGACCCCGAGCCGAGATCGAGAATGCGGGCACCCTCCAAAAGATCGGGCGCCACCAGTCCGCAGCCGTAATACTTGGCCAAGACCTCGTCGTGCACGTTGGCGGCCAGCCGCTTGATGTGCTCTGGGATCGCGTCTGGATCACAGCACGCAGACGTCTGCAGATCGGCGTTGGTCTTGAGGACGCGGCCGTAATAGTCTTTGACATCTTCGTACTGCATGGAGGGCGGGGCTTTCGCGTGAGAGTGGGATTTAACTCAAAGTGTGCACGAGCACTACGTAACGTACAATGGCGGCGTTTCAAATCACTGTCGCGGTGGTAGAAGCAAGCCCTCAAAACTGGATAGCTACGCCAGCCAAATTTTTTTTCTAGCGAG
>JANNUW010000147.1:0-1488 GCA_031414095.1 Hyphomicrobium sp.
ATCAGCCCTAGCTTGTGCGCGAGTTGCCTCGAAGCGAGGCGACCGGCTACTATGCAAAGTGACACGTAGCGAGCATTTGATCTGGACGAGCGGACGGCGGACGCGATGACCATAATCGCTCGCGATATCCTGCACGCCAACGAAGATCGAAGCAGGTAGAGCGTAAAGCGCAGGTGGCGATTGCCCGTTTCCACGGACCACGTGCCGAGGGCATTAGCAACCATGCACCCGGTGGCGATGGCGATCTTCCTGATTCCTCGCGGCCCGTCGTCTCATCCGCCGCAATCGGACGAACATCAATGACGCGGCAAGCGTCGCCAGCACTACGACAAGGATCGATACCTCGGATATGACACGTAACCTCCATTGCGTTTCTGTGAGACCACAGTACCCGCATGAGGTTGCGTAAGCATTGTTGGATTAGTACACGCAACGCCATCGCGCGGAACGGTTTGGTTACCATACCCTAGGACGTACACAGATGCGCCGGTGCCGCTCCCCCGCAATACTTCGATCGCTCGCGCCTTTCGGCTAATGTGGGCGCACCTCCGACATATCGGATTTTCCTCTGTCAGTGCTCGCCACAATTTCAGAGCGCTCATCAAGCGTCGTATACACTGCGTGCCCACGAGGCGAGCATGCCGTTACACGCCATGTATCAAGGAGGCTTCGACGGCGAAATTACTCCCGCATCTTGCGGTACGTCGAGTGTATGCCATCGATGTGACCATAGACCGTGGAAATGGCTGCAAACAGGATCGCGAGAGGTATCCAAAATGGCGCTGTAATGACAATAAGAGTAGCTAGCAGAAGCTTCATACCCTCATCATACCACAACGCGACCCCGCCATGCGCAGCGGTCGCAACGTTGGTCTTTTCGTGGCCGACAATCAATTTATGGACGTCTGACCCGCGAGAGCGTTGCGCTTACAATTCAAGCCCACGCTAAGACTATTCGGTTCGCGAAATAGCGCGCACTCTGCAAGAGTCCCCCACGATGCAAGCCCACCAGCCCAAAGAGCGCGGCAAGCCGCGCGCGATCAGTCGCGCCCGAAACCCCGCCTAAAATACAAAATCAAGAATGAGAGGGTGCAGCTGCGGCCGAGGCCCATTGTACGGGCGCCCGCTTCGCGTCAAGGGGACAGGCCCCTTGACCCGTCCATCCTTCGACAAGCTCAGGATGGAGCCTGGCGGACCGCCCGTGGGGCCTCCGGCTAAGCGCAGCTGCACCCGGTCTGCCGCGGCGCTGGTCGAGATTTACTAACCTGCTCATTCCACCATCATGAAAAATCACCCTACGTTTCCGGAGCGCGAGCGCGCTCTCGCCTTCATCGCTACCACTCTTCCGACGATGGCGACGCGGCTTGCAGAGTTTGCGGCCGTCATCCAACGGGAGGCCGAACTCATGCAAGCAGCACAAGAACGCTTCGCTCGACGACGCGAACTGCGGCCATCACGACGCCCGAAAGCGAGCCGGTAACGCTCGCC
>JANNUW010000148.1:0-14474 GCA_031414095.1 Hyphomicrobium sp.
CTGACACTCGACGCGCAGACCGGCCAGTACACCTATCAGGGCGGGGCAAACTACAACGGCGCCGACACGTTCTCCGTTTCCGTCAAAGACGGCTCGGGCGCCAGCGCCGTGCAGCAGATCATCGTCGGTATCGCTGCCGTCAACGACGCACCGGTGGTTGCGGCGCCGGCAGTTTCGCACGCGATGCTCGAGGATGCCTCGGTCAGCGGCCAGATTGTGGCCAGCGATGTTGATGGCGACACGCTCGGCTTCACGGTTGCACAAGGTCCGGCGCACGGCACGCTGACACTCGACGCGCAGACCGGCCAGTACACCTATCAGGGCGGGGCAAACTACAACGGCGCCGACACGTTTTCGGTTGCCGCTAAGGACGCATCAGGTGCCAGCGCCGTGCAGGACGTCAACGTCGGCATCGAAGCCGTCGCCGACGCTCCGGTCCTGACGACGGGCGCAGCCTCGGTCAACGCCGGCGGCACCATCACCGGCACCAGCGGCAACGACATTCTAAACGGCAGCGCAGGCGCCGATGTGATCAGCGGCGGCGCTGGCAACGATACGATCTACGGCGATGGGTCGGGCAGCGTCACGACGGCACTTTCGATCGCATCCAAACTCACCGATACCGACGGCTCGGAAACCTTGAGCGTCATCGTGCAAGGCATGCCCGTGGGCGCGACGTTGTCGGCCGGCCAGAACAACGGCAACGGCTCGTGGACCTTGGCAGCCGGGGATCTCGCCGGGTTGTCGATCACGGCGAGTGACGCGTCGAGCTTCACACTGTCGGTCACGGCGACCGCGCGCGAAGGCAACGGCAGTACGTCAAGCACGTCGTCGACTATCGATGTGCTCGTTTCCAATGGCGGCGACGGCGATACGTTGTCGGACGGCGACGGCACTGATAGCGTCTACGGCGGCCTTGGCGATGACCTTCTGATCGCGGGCAACGGCAACGATAACTATGACGGCGGCGTGGGCTTCGACACCCTCGACATGTCGGCTGCTAATACCGGCGTCATCGTCGACCTTTCGAAATCGACAGCAACGGGACTTGGCACCGACAAGGCCGTCAACATCGAGGGCTTGATCGGCTCGGCGTTTAACGACTCTGTCATCGGCAGCAAAGCCGACGGCGCGCTCTATGGCATGAACGGCAACGACAAGCTCATGGGCGGCGCCGGCAACGATACCATTGATGGCGGCAACGGCAACGACAACCTCGACGGCGGCTCAGGTAACGACGTTATTTCGGACGGCTTAGGCAACGACGTCATCAACGGCGGCTCGGGCGACGACCGCATCCTGGCCGGCGACGGCGATGACGTCTACACAGGCGGCTCGGGCTTCGATACGCTCGACTACTCGGGTGCCACGCGCGCCATCAATGTCGATGCCAGCAAGAAAGTCATCACCGGGTATTCGAACGACAAAGTCGATGGCATCGAGAAATTCGTCGGCACCTCCTTCGACGACGTCTTCAAGGGCGGCAAGACGGCCAACTTCTTCGACGGCGGCGACGGCAACGACAGCTTCCGCGGCATGGGCGGCTCAGACGTCTACACCGGCGGCAAGGGCGTCGACAAATTCGTCTGGTTCATGAAGGACGTCATCAGCGGCAATACAATCCTCGGTGCCGATATGATTACCGACTTCCAGAACGGCCATGACACGCTGAACCTGCACGAATTCATCAAAGCATTCCCCAAGCTCGACGTGAACTCAGTCGTACATCTCGATCAAACGGCCGAGGGATCGATGCTTTCAGTCAAAACCAACCAGGGCTTTGTAGATCTCGTGATGCTTAAGGATTTTTACGGCATGTCGGTCGACGAGATGGTCGGCGAAGGCATGATCCTTACCTGATGTGCCAGAATGTGCCGTCTCGCCCCGCGCTGAAACGAGGCCTAAGGCTTTGTTCATACCTCACTGCGGCCGGGGCAAAACTTTCTGCTCCGGCATCCGCTTATCGCGATCTTGGTTTTCCAATCGTTTAGAACTTCGCTCTAGTCTTCGGTAATGCGGCACACAAGATCCTCCCTTGGATCGGATGCGCCGCCATCATTGCTACCCGAGGATTTGTAATGCGTACCTCGCGGCAGATGCTGCGCCAAGTGCGCCGTGCGTTGTGCGCGGCCCTCGGCTTCAGCGGCTGCATAAATTTACTGATGCTGGCAACGCCTCTTTATACGTTGCAGGTCTTCGAGATCGTGGTGCCGCTTGGCAGCCTCGAGACGTTGGCCGTGCTGACTTTGATCACAGCGGCCGCGATCGCAACGCTGGCGATCCTTGAAGGCGTGCGCGACAACATCGTGCTGCGCGCTGGCTTGTGGCTCGATCACCACCTTGGCGAACACATCCTGGTCGACGGATTGCGCCGCGGCGCTGGTGCTGCCGAGCTGGCAAAGGACGCTGAGGCGCTCGCACACGTGCGTTCGTTTTTGACAAGCGGAGCCATGGCGCCTTTGCTCGACGTGCCGTGGGTTCCGATCTTCATCATCTCGCTGATCTTGATGCATCCGCTGATCGGCGCTATCGCGTTTGGCGCGACGCTGCTGCTCATTGCGGCGGCTTTGCTGCACAATCTTTGGACCAAACGGCTCGCACGCGAAACCGGTGCGGCCCACGAGCGCTCGCAGCGCTGGTGGCTCGGCGCTGCCGGCAACACGAATTTGGCGGGCGCACTCGGCCTTGCCGGCGGCGCGGCGCGCCAATGGGAATTGGACAATCGCCGTCACATCGCGGGCATGTATTCCCTGGGCAAACGCGCAAGCGCCGTCAAAGTCTTCACACGCGCCGTTCGTGCCGGCGCCCAAATCGCGCTCTACGGCACCGGCGCCTGGCTGATCGTCAACAATGAACTGTCGCCGGGCGTGCTCGTCGCCTCCGCCATTCTGCTGGCGCGCGCGCTCGCACCATTCGAACACATCATCAAATCGCTGAAGTCCGCGCAGTCCGCGTTCGCCGGCTATCACCGCCTCAAAAACCTACCCGCCAATAGTGCCCTGGCATCGTTTGCCGCGGATGAAACACCGCCGCATGGAGTCATTGCACTCAACGACGTCACGTTCTACCACCCGCAGCGTAGCACGCCTGCCCTGCGTGGCATTACACTCGAGCTGCCGGCCGGCGCGTGCTTAGGCATCGTTGGCCCTAATGGCTCGGGCAAGTCGACGCTGGCAGCAATCATCGCCGGAGCCGCGTTACCAGCGAGCGGTTCAGCCAATCTCGACGGCATCGCCATCGCGAAATGGCAACGCGGAGCCAAGCTGCCGCTCATCGGCTACATGCCCGACGAGCCCGCGCTCATCGAAGGCACGGTGCACGGCAACATCGCGCGCCTCCAAGACGCGAGTGCTCTTTCGATCGTGCACGCAGCTCAGGTTGCGGGTGTCCACGACATGTTGGCGGCCCTTCCAGCGGGCTTTGAAACACTTGTCGGCCCCGGCGGAACTGGCTTGGCGTTGCGCGAACGGCGGGCTGTCGCGTTGGCACGCGCCGTTCATGGCGCCCCCCAGACGATCGTTCTCGACGAGCCCGAAGCCGGATTGGACAGCGACGGCCTCAACCGCTTAATCGCCGTTCTGCAGGCTTTGAAAGAAAACGGCACGTCGCTCGTCATTGCGACGCAAGAGCCGCAGCTGCTGGCGCTCGCCGATCAGGTTGCCGTGCTCAAGGGCGGTGCCATTGAGTCATCTGCCCCAGCGTTCGACGTCAACGCCCGCATGAAGCCCGCCCGCGTGATGCGCAGCGTTCAATCCTATGCGGGAGCCCACTGACATGTCACCCAACACCTCGCAACATAACCGGACAGCGCCCCGATGACCGCAGAGCATAGCACTGTGCCGCGACTCAATATCCGCACGCCTTTGGTTGTGGGGCTGTTGGCGGTCGCTGGATTTTTTGGCGCCGGCCTTGGCGGCGCTGCCTATGCGCCCATCGAAAAAGGCATCGCACTTTCAGGCAAAATCATCGTCGAGGGCAAGGCCAACCCCGTGCAGCATTTGCGCGGCGGCATCATCGCCGAGGTCAATGTCGTCGAAGGCCAGCGCGTCGCCATGGGTGACGTCCTCATGACGCTCGAGACTCAAGCGCTGCAAGAGCAGATTGGAGCGCTCAAAGCGCAGTCCGAAGCGGCAGCCAAACAATTCGAACTGATCCGGGCAGAAGCGGCGACCATGACCGACCTCCTGCAACGCAAGTTGGCGCCGAAGTCTCGCGTCCTCCAGCTTGAACACCAATTGGAAGAGGTCGGCAAAGAGACCGCAAGCCTGACCGCTCGCATCGCCGTGGTCCAAGACGAAATCGACAAGTCGGCGATTAACGCACCCGTGGCCGGCCGCGTTGTTTCTTTGGCCGTCTCCCGGCGTGGCGCCGTCGTACAGCCCGCAGCGACTGTTGTCGAAATTATCCCGGACGGCGACCGCCTCGTCATAGAAGGCCGGCTCACTCCTAATCAGGTCGACAACATTAAGCTAGGCATGCCGGCCAAAGTCTGGCTGACGTCACTGAGCTGGCGCGATCAAAGGCCGTTAGCGGCAAAACTTTCATGGGTCGCGGCCGACAGCGTGGAGGACAAACGCACCGGCCTGCCTTACTTCGTGGCGCGCGTCGAAATGGATATTTCCCATGCCGAGATCGCCAAAACCATCACGCTACAGCCGGGTATGCGCGCCGAAATTCTGCTCGTCACCGGACATGGCACGCTGCTCAGTCAACTGCTCGATCCACTGATGCGCAGCGCAGGCCAAGCATTCCGCAGCTAACGATCCAGAATTCGCCAAGGAGAAGACCATGATCAAAAATCAATCGTCGATGGCCGTGCCAGCAGCGGGCATCGCATTGGGTACATTTCTGGTTTTGTATCTGGCCCAGGATGCGTTCACGAAAGCCAAAATCTTCCCTTGCAGCGCGCGTTATCCGTCCGCGACCGAATTTTCTCTGAAGTCGGACACAAACGCGCCTCTGTCGGCCATCGAATTGCAGGCGCGGGCCGGTCTCGATGATTGGGGCGTGTTAGAAAACGCAAGCGTTCGGGCGGGGTTCAAGGGGGCCCCATCGCCGCTCGTGTTGCAAGTGAGACTGCCGAAAGACAGTACGTCGATGTACGAATCGTCAGGTAACGGCGGTGGTTTGACCTTTCGCTGGCAGCCGCAAGGGATGGCTGGCGCAACGTCGGCCTGCCTCAGCTACTCCGTGTTCGTGCCACCCGGGTTTGATTTCGGCAAAGGCGGGGAGCTGCCGGGACTGTTCGGGGGCCAAGCCTATGAGCCGACAATTCCGGCCGATGGTGCAAACGGATTTGCGTCACGCTTGAAGTGGGGCGTCAACGGCCGCACCGACCTGAGCTTGCAGGCGTCGAACGCAAAAACTGGCGCTACCAGTCCGCTCAGCGGCGGCGGCTTTTTAATGCCGCGCGAGAAATGGGTCTCGATCGAGCAGGAAACCGTCCTCAACACGCCAGGCAAATCTGATGGCGTGGCGCGCATCTGGGTTGACGGAGAGCTGAAGGGCGAACGCCCTAAAATCGCCTGGCGCAAAGAACCCGCGCTGACGCTCTCGGGCGTTATCAACGACGTCTGGTATGGCGGCCTTGGCAGTAAGGCGACGGCGCCGGCCGATACGTTCTTGGCGTTTACCCCGGCGAGCGTAAGCTGGAAATAAATCATTCAATCTAAGATCAGTGCCATTTTAAACGTGCGCCGCTAGAGGTGGAAATAGTTAACGGGCTAGCGGCGATTTTATAGAATTGGACAATCTATTGTTCACGAAAACGACGAAAATGTTAGTCTGGGTACTTGCTAAACAGGGCCCCCTTGCTACATAATAGTCCTATGGTCGTGGCGCCGTCCCACCTTCCCCCAAGAGGCGTTACGATTTTTTGCCCGCGGTCCCCCCCGGCCGCGGGCATTTTCGTGCGCGCGATGGTGTTCTCATTTCAAGCACCCTCAGTCTTCAGCACTGGGAGCCCGGCGGCTAAGTGCGCACGAACCAAAGCGCTGTCTGGCCATTCGTCAGCGAGATCGCCGGGATCGGCAAAGACTTCGGGCACTAAGACATCGCGCATAATCGCATCTTCCTCGGTGACAGAATGTCCGTTCAGCTGCCCGCCAATGCGGACATCGTGATCGTTCGACAAAAGGAGCGGCGTCGTAACATCCCCTCCGGTCACCAGGGCCCCAGGGCAAAAATCGCAGAAGACCGTGGTTGTGGCAGTGAGCGCACCCAAGACAACGATATTTGCAGCCCCTTTGATCAGCTCAAAGGTCTGGAGATGCCCTCCTACTAACAGAAAATCGCCGTCTTCGGAGCTTTCGTTGTAGATGCGGCCGGTTATGGTCAGGTTGCCGAGCGCTAGAATCGTACTGATCGATGCGGTCACCGCGTCGTCGGCGTCTCCGTCGAGGTACAGATCGCCGTCGAGAACGGCGTCGGGTGGCAAGATAAGCGCTTGCTTTTGCGGATGGTCGACCAGAATGCGCTGGCACCAGGTCTTATAATTGGCCGGATCAAAAAAATTCCGCTGCTCGATCGCAGCTGTAAATGCGGCCGCCGCTGCTTCCAGGCTATCCAGGCGCCCTAATTCGAGAAGTGATCGCATGGCTACTCCGGCGTTAAATCGCCCCCACGGTGACACTTAGTTCGAATCTGCGGGAGCGTCAAAACGCAAAAACGCGGCGACCCGAAGGCCACCGCGTTCGCAACCCAGTAGGGTTTCGACCAACTAGATCAGGTCGATTTCTGCCGGCAGGTACGAAGTGACTTCGAGGCCAACTTCGGTTTCGCGAACGGCGGGCTTGGTCCAGGTCTTCATGAATTCGTCCTCCAAAGAGATTAGCCGAGGGTTTGTCCGTCTGGCTGAGGAAATTAATAGCGTGCGACTCACATCACTGCAAATCGCAAGTTCGTGAGAATTGCATCAGATTTACTTATCGTACGGTGACGCTTTGTGTGGGGGCCAAACTTGCCAATGCAGCTTTTGGCCTACGCAATAAGGTTGACCCATTGCCTCCCCTTGGCCTATAGCCTGCACAAGTGCCGCTCGGAACCTGTTCCGGGCGGTTGATGTGTTTGTAGACGAGCATGTCCGAGCGCCAATGCTTTTGCCGCCAAGGTGGGCCAAGCGCGGCTGCTGACTTACGGATAAGGCCTCGTCGCCAAGGACTTTCGTTAATGCTCTCAAATCACAAAGGACAATACTGATGGCGAACACGTCGTCGGCCAAAAAGGCTGCCCGCCAGATGGTGCGCCGCACCGAGATCAATAAAGCGCGTCATTCGCGCCTCAAGACCGATGTTCGCAAGGTAGAAGACGCAATTGCGTCTGGCGACAAGGCTGCGGCTTCGGCTGCTCTCAAGGCGGTTGAGCCGGTTTTGGCGCGGACTGCACAAAAGGGTGTGCTCAAAAAGAAGACGGCAAGCCGGAAGGTTTCTCGTCTGACGGCCCGCGTCGGGGCTATGGCCTAACTTTTCAGCTTTCGCGATTTTTAGCTCCCAGAGATTGATCGCAAGATCGATCTCTGCTGGAGACGCACGCCTTTAAATCCGGTCATTTCAAACGCGCCTGTTTAAAATTATTCCTGCTCTTTTCCTTTTGCCGTCACGGTGTCTTGTTCGCCACAGTAAAGCGCCTTACAGCACACGCGCTTGACCCATTTTGAACGCCATTAACAGTCGGTTTCAGCTGGGTTGTCCCCAGTGCCGGGACGATTTGATCACAACTTAGCTGGCCGTCGCCCGCATCTTTTTTTTCAAAAAAAAATGCCTGCATCGGGCGCGGCTCAAGTCTCGATTTGAGGTCGTCGATTGCGCTGACAGCATCGAGATTCCCATATGTTTTGCGATGCCTTAGCACAGTCGCCATGCAAAAATCATCGAGCGTTTGGGCATTGATTATGCGCATTTGAGTGCAAGCCTTTCGCCGTCGCCAACCTCGGCGGCTCACTTGCACATCGCTTAACAACCCGTTAAAAAGTCCACAGCACGATCGAGACTGGTCCACAGGCTGGCAAACTCAGGCCCAACTCTAAGGTCCAACTCTAAATCGTCCGCTCGTAAAAAAGTATTTTGTACTGCGTATTCGCCCTTTTGTTTTGCGTATCGCCTCAGCCTTTCAGGCTGCACTCCGTAAATTTGCGTTTTCGTCGTGTCGCTTCCGGTTGTGTTTGAGTTGGAGCGGTATTGGCGTCTGTGCGTACTGCACAAAAGTAAAACAGTGAAACAAGAGGCTTTGGTGTGGCGTTGGCGTTCGATGCTGTCGTGGATGACGTTTCCGTTGCCGATGTTTGGAAACGGCTTGCAGGCGACAAAGCGGCTCAACTGGTCGATGTGCGGACAACACCAGAGTGGGCTTTCGTAGGAATACCCGATGTCTCCCAACTTGAGCGGCGCGTGCTCATGGTTGAGTGGCAGACGTTTCCAGAAGGTCAGGCCGATCCAGCCTTCAAGGATCGGTTACACAAATTGTTAGCAGACGCCGGCGTGAAGAAGGATGCGGATCTGTACTTCATTTGCCGGTCTGGCGGCCGCAGCCGGATGGCTGCGGAACTGATGGCAGCTGCGGGGTATGCGCGCTGCCACAATGTGGCGGAAGGTTTCGAGGGCCCTCTCGATGCCAACCGCCATCGGGGAAATCTCGCTGGATGGAAATCCGCGGGCCTTCCTTGGGTGCAAGGTTAAAGCACCCGGTTAGATGAGAATTCTTTTGAAGCCACCCGGCGTTTGCAGAGGCAAACGGCGATCGCCGGAGGTGTGTCTTGAAGGGTTTGAAGTCGAGGGTCGTCAAATTTTTTGTACGGGGTCAAAAATGCAGACGTTCGAAAAAGCAGCTTCATTGCTGCAAAAACCAAAGATGATGCTCGACGACAAGGCGCTGAGCGGCAGCGCCGACGGTTCGATGCTGTCCGACGGCAGCCTCAATGCGGATCTCAAGGCGGTCGGCGGCAAAACAGGCGTCGAAGGACGCGGCGCTAAAGTGCGGGCCCTGTTGCGGGCACGGCTTGGCGACGATATTTTTTCGAGCTGGTTTAACGCGCTCGAGTTTGAAAGTTTCGACGGCCAGACCGTGAAGGTCTCAGTGCCCGTCAAGTTCCTGCGCAACTGGATTCAGTCGCATTTTCTCGACGACCTGCTGATGTGTTGCCGGTCGGAGTTCGAAAACGCGGCCAACATAGATGTCGTGCTGCGCCAGCCCGGCGTGCAAACGCATCGGCCCGTCGCCGCTCAAATCCATACTTCGGCCGACAATGAACAAGCGCACCAACCGCTGCGGCAGGCCTATGCGGCTGACCCGGCGCCAGCGCGGCCGTTGCCCCGGGCGGCATTGGTATCGCCGGCCGCGCGCACCGGCGCGGGTGGCTTTGAGGGCTCGCCGCTCGATCCCAACCACACCTTCGAAAGCTTTGTCGTCAGCGGCTCGAACCGTATGGCGCACGCCGGCGCCACGCAGGTCGCTGAAATGGCGATGAAGAGCAATCCGGGCTTCAATCCGTTGTTCATTCACTCCTCCGTTGGCCTTGGAAAAACGCATTTGCTGCATGCCATCGCTTGGGAAGTAAAGCGCAACAACCCGACGGCTCAGGTGCTTTATCTGACCGCCGAGCGCTTCCGCTACCAGTTCGTGGAAGCCCTGCGCAGCCAAGATCCTATGTCGTTCAAGGAGAAGTTCCGCACCGTCAACCTGCTGCTGATCGACGACCTCGAGTTCATGCAGGGCGACAAGACCGAACTCGAGTTTGATCACATCATCAACGCGCTGCTCGATGGCGGCCGCCAAGTTGTCGTTGCGTCGGCGCGCCCGCCGAGCCACATCGAGCGCCTGAACGAACGCATGCGTTCGCGTCTCCAGCGCGGATTGGTCACGGAAATCGGCGGCTTCGACTATGATTTGCGCCACAAGGTTCTCGAACGCCGCTTGAACGACAAGCGCGCCATCGAGGCGGCGTTCGATCTGTCGCCGGCCGTGCTCGATTTGCTCGCCACGCGCCTCACGGAAAGCGGCCGCGAGCTTGAAGGCGCCGTCAACCGCCTGTTCATGACGTGGCAGCATGTCCGCCAGCCGCTCAGCATCGACATTGCCGAAACGGTGATCCGCGATCTCGTGCAGGGCCTGGAGCCGCGCCGAATCAAGATCGAAGACATCCTGCGCATCGTGTCGCGGCACTATGGCGTGTCAAAGGGCGATCTGCTGTCGCAGCGCCGCCACCGGTCCGTTGTCTGGCCGCGTCAAGTGGGCATGTACTTGGCCAAGCATCTGACGGCCCGCTCGCTGCCCGAAATCGGCCGCCGCTTCGGTGACCGTGATCATACAACCGTGCTGCATGCCATCCGCAAGATCGAGGGTCAGATGACCGCCGACATGCGCCTGCGCGAAGAGCTGGAAGACCTGAAAAAGCAGCTTAACCGCTGACGCCGCACGGGCGGAGGCACCGTGGGCCGCCCGCCTGCAACGGGTTGGTTCACAAAATAAGCGGGCAGCGCCAAGCAATTGCGCTGCCCGTGCTCACTTTTGCGCTGCCTTGCGCGGCGGCCGGTCGGGTTGTACTTGAATTTCCCGTCCCTTTGGGGTCAATCTCACTGTAGTCCTTGCGCGATTCCTGAAGCACGTCTGGCCTTACCGCCGCCGGGTTCAATTTGCGCCGGGTCCACACACCCCCGAATTTTTCCGCGTTGAGCGGGCAGGCTACTTGGGCCCGCCGCTCTCCGAACCGCCCGAGGCCTGCGATGCACTTACAAATTGAGCGAGGCGAGTTGCTGAGGGCCCTGGGCCACGTGAGCAGCGTTGTCGAGCGGCGCACGACAATCCCGATTCTGTCCAACGTGCTGTTGCGCGCATCAGGCCAATCGCTCGAACTGCGCGCCACCGACCTCGAGCGCGAAGTCATCGAAGAAGTGCCGGCCCAGGTCACGCAGTCCGGCGCCGTCACAGTGCCCGCCCACGTGCTGCACGATATCGTACGCAAACTGGCGGACGGCTCCAAGGTCGACATTAAGCGCGATGCCGAAAAGGAGCGCCTGACTGTAACGGCGGGTCCGTCGCGCTTTGCGCTGCAGTCATTAGGGGCTGAGGATTTTCCAGACCTCAACGTCGGCGAGCTTGGCCACACGTTCGAGATCGCGGCGCAGGACTTGAAGCGCCTGATTGAGAAGACGCGTTTTGCCATCTCGACCGAAGAGACGCGCTACTATTTGAACGGAATTTTCCTGCACGCCGCCGAGCGCGATAAGGTTGCGACCCTGCGCGCCGTGGCGACCGACGGGCATCGGCTGGCGCAGGTGGAACTGCCGTTGCCGGCGGGCGCCCAAGGCATGCCGGGCGTGATCATCCCACGCAAGACCGTGCACGAATTACACCGCCTGATCGAAGGCAGCGGCGGCGCCATCAAGGTCAGCATCTCGGCTGCCAAGGTGCGCTTTGAAATCGGCAGCGTGACGCTCACATCCAAGCTCATCGACGGCACGTTCCCCGATTACGGCCGCGTCATTCCGCAAGGCAACGATAAGGAAATGCGCGTCTCGAACGCCGAGTTCACGAGCGCCGTCGACCGCGTGTCGACCATCGCGAGCGAGCGCGGCCGCGCCGTCAAGCTCAACATCGCCAAAAACAAGCTCATCTTGTCGGTCAACAACCCCGAAGGCGGCAGCGCCACCGAAGAGGTCGGCGTCAATTACGACTCGACGCCTTTGGAGATCGGTTTCAACGCCCGCTATCTGCTCGACATCTCCGGCCAGCTTGAGGGCGAAGAAGCCCGCTTCATGCTCAACGACCCCGGCTCCCCCACCATGATCCGCGACGACAGCGACGACCATGCACTCTATGTGCTGATGCCTATGCGGGTGTAGGCACCCTCGAAGTTGATGCGTATGTGTAGTGCGAAAATGTTGGGTCGCGCGTCATGCTGCGCTGCGCTTCGCATGCCGCTTGACACCAACCTACGAGGCACTCGCGTTTCGGTGCCGTAGGTGTGCCGTACGTGTGCCGTAGGTTGGGTCAAGCATAGCGCGACCCAACATTGCACCGCTGGCGTTTCGACTCGATGTCTCACTCATACTTCTCCGCCCATTTGGGCAACTCGGGCATGTCGTCAGAACCCCAATGCGGCTCGTAGGCTCCCCTCTCAACCCATTCGGAAAAGCTGGAGTGCGGCCAATCCCGCGCGGCCGCAACTAATTCATGCCGCACTGGATTGTAGTGAATATATTCAACGTGTGCGGTGAAATCATCATCGTTGCGGATCACATGTTCCCAGAACCGGCGTTGCCAAACGGCCTGTTCACCTTTTGAACGCCGGCTTGGATTCTGCGGCAAAGGACTTGCGAGACGAGTATATGCCTTAGTGAATGCCTCCTTGATTAATCGCCATCGCGTGGAATAATTGGCGTCGCCATCCGGTAGCGTCCAAAGCATGTGCATGTGGTCGGGCAAAATCACGTAAGCGTCGACATCGAATGGATGCCGGTCTTTGATCCGTTTTAAGCCAGCATCGAACATGGCAACTGCGGTTGCGTCTTTAAAAATGGGCCGACGGCCGTCGGTAACTACGGTAAAGAAGTACGTGGCACCGGCAATTTTGGCGCGCCGATAACGCATGGTTCGTGCCGTAATTTGTTGGGTCGCGCGTCATCGCTGCGCATGCCGCTTGACACCAACCTACGAGAGACCGCCACTCGCTTCAAGCTGTAGAGGCATTGTTTCGGCACTGTAGGTTGGGTCAAGCGGAGCGCGACCCAACATTCAACGGGAAGCATCTGCTATTTCTCTCCACCCCCCTACTTAAACAAGCTCGAAAACGAGAAGGACGAGGCGACGATGACGGGTGGGGTCTCGGCGAACTGGGGATGGGGTTCGTCGATCGAGACGCTGACACCGGTAGCGCGCATGTCTTTGATCAACGCCGCCACGTGCGACCAGCCCTTAGGCTCCAACCCGAGGCAGGCCTCCGACATTTCGCCCTTCAGCCGCATGTGGATCGCGATGTTGCCGCGCGCCAGAATGGCGGCCGTTTGCTCACGGCTGAAGCGCTCCTTATTCGCCAACTTGGTCAGATAAATGCCAGCGACGTTGCGCTTTGTCTTCGGGCCCCAATTGATGCGGCCCTCCTTTTCGGCCGAGAACGAATACTCCCCTGGCGGCAGCGGCCCAACTGCGCGCGCGGCGAAGCACTCGGGCGCGGGATTGTTGCGGCACACATCGCGGCCGGAAATCGCCCAGGTAATGGTTTTGCCATTAAACTGCGGGTCATCGGTGATCACGAACACGCGTCCGGTCTTGATGGTGTAGCCCAACCGGAATGCCCGCAACGATGCTGGCACTTCGTGCACGACATCCTTAAACGGATTGCAGATCTCACCATCGGTCAGCTTTCTCTCAAAGCCGTTGTGCTTGATCGTCACGTAGTCGACGCCGGTGTCGCAGTCCCACTGCGGCGGCATCTTCTTGGCCGCAAGAGCGAGCGCCGGCCCGGCTGGTTGCGCCGGCCGTTTCGGCTCAGCGGTGATTACCGGCTTCTTTGGAACTGCGAGCGTCGTCGTCGACCAATCGGGCAGCGTCGCCTTGGGCTGACGCCTGATCTTCTCGCATCCCGGCGACACCTGCGGCGGCTGGATCTGCTTGACCGCAAGCTGCCGGGCGATGAGCCCGCTCGCGCCCTTTTGAATGTAGGCGCCGATCAGCTCCTGCTGGACGTCGATCTGTTCCTGGGAAAGTTCGAAGATGCACTCTTCATAGATCTGATCGCCGACACTCCCGAAAAAATCGGCGATCGCATCGGCCGCTGTCGGCTGCCCGGCGCCATTGTTCTTTACGGGCTCCGCAATCGCTTGCGGCGCAGACGCCATGACCAAGCTCAGCAGATAAGCGAGCACCGTCCCCAGAAATCCATTTGTCGAAACATTCATACACATGGTGTCCCATCGGAGCCCTATGGCAATGTCCGCATATGCTCGCCCGGACGGCAATGCCGGCGCGCTGCTTAGGCCCTTCGTACCGCGGCCGTCGTGGCAAGAGAAAGGCTTGCGGCCGGTTCAGACAACAAGTTTGGCAATGTGCTTGGCCGCATGCCGCTTGACCCGCGCTGCCGATTGCAAGCTATAGGCTATTAAAATGGAGATTCTCAACAGAGCGGGCACGACCTCGCAGTCAAGACCTCGCAGTCAACCCACACTTACCCCCCCCTAGGCAATCGCATGATTTTGCATCCATGAGCACGGACTTGACGGCTCCCGGCCCCCGCCTGTGGATCGAGCGGCTAGTCCTGACAAATTTTCGCAATCACGCCGCGACCACGATCACGGTCGGCCCGCAGCCGGTCGTGCTTGCGGGCGCCAACGGCTCGGGCAAAACCAACATCCTCGAAGCCGTATCGTTGTTATCGCCGGGACAGGGCCTGCGGCGCGCGCCGTTCATGGATCTTGCGCGCGCGAGCGGCGACGCATCGTGGACAGTTTCGGCGCGATTGCACACCGCGCACGGCCTTGCTGCGC
>JANNUW010000149.1:0-6527 GCA_031414095.1 Hyphomicrobium sp.
CGCCAGTGGCGAGTGGCCAAGCCGTTGAAGCCTACTAACTCAAGAAGGAGAAAAACAATGACTGCAAAGCTCATTCGCAATTGCGCTGCCCTTGTCGCCGGGCTCTTGCTGATGACGCCCGTAGGCGTCTCGGCACATGAGGCCACGAAGGGACCCAACGGCGGCGCGCTCGTCGATGTCCAAGGGCATCACGTTGAATTCGTGCCGTCGGCCGGAGAGATGACGTTCTATCTGACAGGGGAGAAAGACGCGCCCATTGCATCTGCTGGTTCCAAAGTGAAAGCGATCGTTCAAGATGGCGGAAAGACCACACAGGTCGACTTGGCTGTTGTTGAACCCAATAAGCTTGTCGGTAAGCTTGCTAGTCCCCTGTCGCCAGGCGCGAAGGTCGTGGTTACAGGCTCACTCGCTGACGGTCACGGCTTGCAGGCGAGATTCGAAACGCCGTAATTGCTGGCGTTCGACGGGCATAAAAAATTGCGCGGCCCTTGGGGAAAAGGCCGCGCCATTGCTTGAAAACAAGTCCCTACTCGGCTGCTGGGGCTTTGGGTGAAGCGGCCTTCTTGGCGTGTCAACGGCACTTTGAATCTGACCCTGGTTTGCCGTCGTCGCCAACTTGAACCTGACCCGCCCGCGCTTTGCGGCATCGTTCCCGCGCGCGGGAACGATGCCGCTTAAACCTTCTCTTCTTTCGCTGCCTTCGCCTTGGCTGCAACCGTTGCGGTTGCAGCCAGATTAGGCTGTGGCCGGGCCAGGATGCCGGCTCGCCGCTTGTCCTTGAGCCGGTAGCTCTCGCCGGTGATCTGCACGACGGTGGCGTGGTGCAGGATGCGATCGAGCATGGCGGCGGTCAGACCAGCGTCGGATGCGAAGGCTTCGTCCCAGCTGCCGAACGCCAGGTTCGAGGTAAGCACCAGCGAACCCTTTTCGTAGCGCCGCGCCACGACCTGGAAGAACAGATTAGCCTGCTCGCGTCCGAACGGCAGATAACCGATCTCGTCGATGATCAGCAGCTTCGGTGCCGCCACAATCCGGTGCATCACTTCTTTAATTCGACCCTGCCGCTGCGCCGCTTCGAGCGAGATGATCAGATCAGCCGCCGTCGTGAAGCGAACTTTCCAACCTCTGTGTGCGGCCAGCAAGCCGAAGGCGATCGCGAGATGGGTCTTGCCGGTGCCGCTGGGACCCAACAGGACGATATTCTCCGCGCGCTCGACGAAGCCGAGCGCCGCCAGTTCCTGGATCTGCTGGCGCGGCGCGCCTGACGCAAAGGCGAAGTCGTAGGCTTCCAGGGTCTTGAGCGCCGGGAAGCCCGCCATCCTGGTGAACATCTCTCGCGACCTGACGTGGCGGGCGTCACGCTCGGACCGCAGAATATCTTCGAGGAAGTCGGCATAGCTGGCGTCCTTCCGCGTCGCCGCGCTCTGCGCGATCGGACCGTAGAGATCCGGCACCGCCAGAAGTCGAAGTTCTGTCGCCAACATTGTGATGCGCTCATGTTGAAGATTGCTCATGCCACGACCTCCGCCGTATCGATGGCAACGGGGCCGTAAGCCAAGTCGTCGTAGATCGACAGCGGATGCTGATAGCCGATCACTTGTTTGCGTTCCGGCACTGCCAATACTGTGCGCGCCGAGCGCCGCCCGCGATAAATCGCCGGAAGATCCTGCAACGAGAACTTCTCGATGAGCAACCGTTCGGCCGGCACTTGCTCGGTCGTCGCGTGCACACGCGCGTTCGCCACTTCTCGCAGCCAACGGGCCACCGCCGCGTTCGCCGAATGCTTGTCAGGCAGAACGCCCGCCTGCCGCTGCGTGGCAACGAATGGCACCCAAAAACTGCGCTTCAGATAACCGATGAAGCGCTCTACCTTCCCCTTCGTTTGCGCCCGATAGGGTTGGCACAGGCGCGGCAGCGCACCGGCATGCTTGATGTAATCCAGGAAGCCTGGATGGAAGCGGTGCGCACCACGGCCATAGGTGTTGCGCTCCAATACGACCGTTTTCATGTTGTCGTAGAGCACTTCCTTGGGCACGCCGCCGAACGCCAGAAAGGCGCGCTCATGACAAGCGATCAAGGTCTCGACCTGCTCGTTATCGCAGAACTCGACGTAAGCCATCCGGCTCCAGCCGAGCGTGGCGATGAACACCTTCAACTTGGCAGCACCTTTTCCGACCGTTGCCCAGTCCGCCTGCATTTGCTGGCCGGGTTCGGTCTCAAAACGCACCACTGGCTCAGGTGGCGACGCCGGTACCAAGCCGCGTACGAACTGCTTCACGCGAGAATATCCGCCGTCGTAGCCATGTCCCTGGATCTCGCGCAGCAGCACGGCTGCTGGGATCACATCAGGTGCCGCCGCCGCCATCCGATCGATGATGTATTGCTTATAGGCATCAAGCTTCTCGATCCGCTTCGGCGCCGACTTGCGAGTGGCGGCAGAGTCACCGCCCCGCAAATAGCGCCGAACCGTGTTCCGTGATCGCCCCGTTGATCGCGTCAGCGACCGGATACTCTCGCCGTGTTTCTTCAAAATAACCAATTCCATCTGTTCCTCCGCCTTCAGCATCGGCCCCTCCGCTCAGGAGGAACCACCTAATGCGGTGGGTCAGATTCATGTTGCCGCCTGGGTCAGTTTTGCACTGCCGGTGACAGGCGACCTTGACATCAAGAGCAGCCTGGGCTTCGGCGGCCGTTTTTGGATGCGCCGGTGCAGACGTGCCGCCATCGGCAACGCCTTCTATGGCCTTCTCACGGCGCTCGATCACTTGCGCCGGAGTGGCTGAGGACAGGAGCGTCCCGCCCGTTGTTTCGACGCGGGAGCGGAAGGTGGAACTCAGTTTGTAGTCTTTGCCGATGCCGAAGATAGCGAGAGTGATCAGCAGTCCAATGATCGGGTCGGCAAGCGGAAACCCCAGCCATACGCCGAGCGCACCGGCAACGACAGCAAGGCTGGTCAGGCTATCGGTGCGGGCGTGATATCCGTCGGCGATGAGGGCCGCGCTATTGATTTCGCGACCAACGCGAATGCGGAACACCGCCACGAGTTCATTGCCGCTAAAGCCGACGATGCCAGCCAAGGCGACCCAGCCCAGAAACGCGATCGGCTCCGGATGGAAGAGCCGGGTTGTAGACTGATAGCCAGCCACAAGCGCGCTGAACAGAATGACGAGCACGATTGCAATGCCCGCGAGATCTTCGACCCGCCCGTAACCATACGTGAACGTCGCCGTCGGCTTGCGCTGCGCGAGCTTGAATGCAATCCACAACGGGATAGCGGTCGTCGCATCAGCGACGTTGTGGATCGTGTCGGCAAGAAGCGCAACGCTTCCCGTTGCGAACACGACGATGATTTACAGGCCGGCGGTAACGGCCAGAATGGCCCAGATGCCACGCTCGGTCGTGGCAATCGCCGGATCGATGACCCCGTGCGTGTGACCGTGATCCTTGTCCTTGACGTCGCCGTGGCCGAATTTTGAACATGTTTGGTTCGAAGAAACGCCGAACCAGTCGCGCACTGCATCGAGCATTATCCCGCCCTTTACAAATACTTGCTCAGTGCCTTGAACTCGGCCAATGCAGCCCGTGACGCCTTGACTCCGTCCCTGACGGCGTGGTCGAGACAATGATCAATGTGATCGTGGATGAGTTCACGTTTCGCATTAGCGACAGCGTTTTCAACCGCGTGGAGCTGTTGCGCGAGGTCGATGCAAGGCTTTCCCGCCTCCATCATCGAGACAATCGAGCGCAAGTGCCCTTCGGCGCGTTTGAGGCGCTTGATGATGTCGGGATGGCTTTCATGCTCCATACCCTCTTCCTATCCCATAGGATAGGATGTATGCAAGGACCAAGTCGGTCTCGGGCCTTAAAGGTTGCCAACCACGGCAATCACTCCGAACGACTACCGGTTCACCGCGTTTGTGCGGACTTCTGCATCCATGTCGAGCCACGGGCGAGCAAACCGAATATGCGCCAATTCTTCACACTCATTCTAACGGCGTTGATTTTCGCCGGCGTAGGAATGGCCGTCAGCGATAGATTTGGTCACGATCACGGACCAAGCCAGCTTGGCGGCAATGGCGCAACTAGCCATGCAGAAGCACCTGCGGCAGGCGAGTTCGAGCGTGGCCCGCACCGCGGACGCCTGTTGCGCGATGGTGACTTCTCGATGGAGATCACGATTTTTGAAGAGGGCATACCCCCCGAGTTCCACGTCTACCCGTACGTTGCCAATAAGCCGATCAATCCATCAGACGTGAAGCTCTCCATCGAATTGGGCCGCCTCGGCGATCGCGTCGATAAAATCGCGTTTACTGCTGCGGAAGATTACTTGAAGGGCGATCAGGTTATCGTTGAACCTCACTCGTTCGACGTCAAAGTACGCGCCGAACTTGGCGGAAAGACCTCGGAATGGAGCTTTCAGTCTTACGAAGGGCGAACACAAATCTCCGCCAAGGCCGCCGAAGCCGCAGGCATAAAGATCGAAAAAGCGGGTTCGGCAACCATCAAAGACGCGATCGAACTTTCGGGCGTTATCTCGCTCAACGAGGATCACAATGCAAAAGTTGGCGGTCGTTTCCCAGGTATCGTGAAGGCGCTCAATAAGACGGTCGGCGAAAGCGTTCGCAAAGGCGACATCTTGGCGACGATCGACAGCAACGTAACTTTGCGTGACTATTCTCCGGTCTCGCCCATCGACGGTGTGGTCGTTGCTCGTTCGGCGACAATTGGCAGCATCACGACGACCGACGCGGTTTTGTTTGAAATCGCCGATATGTCGACGGTATGGGCAGAACTGCACGCTTTCGGAAAGGACCGCGCGCGAGTGAAGGCCGGCCAAAACGTTATTGTCGAGAGCCACGATAAATCGATACGCGCAGAGGCAACGGTCGCCTATGTGACGCCCGTCGCGGAAGCGGCCAGTCAAGCTGTCGTCATCCGAATTGTGCTTGAAAACAAAGCCGCAAAGTGGGTTCCTGGCAGTTTTGTGCGTGGAACGGTGACGGTAGCGGATCGAAAAGCCCCGCTCGCCGTAAAGACATCCGGCTTGCAGCGCTTTCGAGACTTTACGGTCGTTTTCGCCAAGGTCGAAGACACCTACGAGGTGCGGATGCTTGATCTCGGAGCCTCAGACGGAACCTGGACTGAGGTGCTTGGCGGGATCGAGCCGGGTCAGGATTACGTCGCCGAGAACAGCTTCCTCATCAAAGCCGATATCGAGAAATCGGGCGCAAGCCATGACCATTGATTGCAGCCATCACTTCGAAGTAGCAACGCGAGGCCGCTTGTGATTGAACATCTTATCAGGGCGTCAATCCATCGCGCGTGGCTGGTCATGCTGGCGGTGTTGGCCTTGGCTGGGCTCGGTGTCTACAATTTCCAGCGCCTCCCGATTGATGCTGTTCCCGACATCACGAACGTCCAAGTTCAGATCAATACCGAAGCCCAGGGCTACTCACCCTTGGAGGCCGAGCAGAGAATTACCTTTCCGATCGAGACCGCGATAGCCGGGCTTCCAAACTTGTCCTACACGCGATCCCTGTCTCGCTACGGACTTTCGCAGGTTTCGGTGGTCTTCGAAGATGGGACCGACGTCTACTTTGCCCGGCAATTGGTCAACGAGCGGCTTCAGCAAGCGCGCGGTCAGCTTCCGCAAGGGCTCGAACCAGTCATGGGTCCGATAGCCACTGGGCTCGGCGAAATCTTCATGTACACGGTAGAACCAAAGCAGGTTCGCAATGGACCTGCCGGAAAGGAATGGACGCTGACCGAACTTCGCACGATCCAAGACTGGGTGGTCCGGCCGCAACTGCGGACAGTGCCCGGCGTTACCGAGGTCAACACGATCGGCGGCTACGTCAAACAATTCCACATCACGCCCTCGCCCGGAAAGCTCACAAGCTACAATTTGAGCTTGGGCGATATCGCGAGCGCACTCTCGGCAAACAATTCGAGTGTCGGCGCGGGCTATGTAGAGCGACGCGGCGAACAGTACCTCATTCGAATGCCCGGGCAAGTTTCGGGCTTGGACGAAATTGGGGGCGTCGTCGTTGCAATGCGCGACGGGCTTCCGATACGAGTGAAAGATGTCGCCGACGTACTCATGGGCGAGGAGTTGAGAACCGGCGCGGCCTCGGAGAACGGCCGCGAGGTCGTGCTCGGCACGGTCTTTATGCTTGTGGGCGAAAACAGCCGTACGGTTTCGCAACGCGTGGCCGAAAAGCTTGCGAAGATCTCCGATAGTCTACCCGAGGGCGTCAACGTCAAGGCCGTGTATGACCGGACGAAGCTCGTCGACCGGACGATCGAAACCGTCAAAAAGAATCTGCTCGAAGGCGCTCTGCTCGTTGTCGTCGTGCTGTTGGTGCTGCTCGGCAATCTCCGCGCCGCATTGCTGACCGCCGCGATCATTCCGCTAGCGATGCTGCTGACCATCACAGGCATGGTGCAGAACCGGGTCTCTGGGAACTTGATGAGTCTCGGCGCGCTCGATTTTGGTTTGATTGTCGATGGCGCCGTCATCATCGTCG
>JANNUW010000150.1:0-1939 GCA_031414095.1 Hyphomicrobium sp.
CTCTGCACCATTGAGGCACTGTCTGGCTTACTACACACTCCAAGCGATGCAGCCAAAGTCGGTCGTTTTCTTCACGAGGCAGGCGTTCGATTTTTAGTCGTCGAAGCATTTCCAGGTGCAAAAATAGATGGTGTATGCACATGGATTGACGGCGAGCCGGTGATCGCAATCACCAATCGATTCGATCGCATGGACAATTTTTGGTTCGTCGTTCGACATGAGATTGAACACGTCCTTTGCGGTCATGGGCGCGAGGCGGGATCGACAGTCATCGACGATGATACGACTCTTTCGACGGATACAACCTCCGATGAGGAGCTCTTGGCCAATAAGGCAGATTCGGATTTTTGCGTTCCAACGAAGCAGATGCAGTCCCTGATCGCGAGGAAAGGAACCTACATCTCGGAGAGTGATATCGTTGGTTTTTCAAAACGCATGATGGTTCATCCGTCTCTTGTCGTTGGTCAGTACCAATTCATTACGAAACGGTGGGCGTTTCTAAGGAAATATCTGACGAACACGGTGTGCGGCGTGCGGCAGTATCTGCTTGCCGAGCTTGAAAAAAGTAATTCGGTCGATGGTTGGGGCTCTGTAGCCCGCGCCGATCTTTGAGGGAAGCAACATGTCTTACAAGCAGGCAATGCAGGACATTTGGAAGCTCTACGAGAAGGAACAACATGGCTCGGAGCCGCTCTCTATTGGCGAGTGCTTTGCGTGGGCGAAGCGCAAGGGGCTTTGGGCACCGAAGCCAGTGGATGTTGCCAAGATTTTTAATCGCGAAATGGCCGATGCACTTCGTGAAGAGACGCGCGTCGATTCTTCCGGTCGCGAGTATCGCGCACGTCATTGCGTTCGCAAAAGTGCGGGCGGCGTGCAGTTGAGCCTTTGGGGAGACATCGACAAAGTCTCTCGCGGCTTCTTTGAGGAGTCTTTGCAGCAGCGCAGAAAGGGACTCGTCGATTTCGGTTATCAGATGAAAATGGATGTAGATCACTTTAACGAATTTAGGGTGCCTGAAGAGCCGATATTACTTGTGCTAGATATCACTGAAGACGTTGCGGAGCGCGAGGCTCTGGAGAAAGACGACAAGGGCGACAAGGACGACAAAGCAGCCTAAGATTTTTTCCAACGGGCCGTGGCTGCGGCGTGTGCAATTTCGGCTCGCTTTTTGGCCGTTAGCACTTTGGCGCGTGCCTTACCGCCGCGCTTTCCAAGGCTCACGGCTGCCTTATCCTTGCCGTCGTCAGCCAGAGCCTCATCTTCCTCGCCAGTGGCTATCCGCATCACTTTTACGGCGTTGCCAATAACGTCAGCAGGACGCTTTTCTCCTTTGGGGCCTTTAGGCATCTTGAAAGTCACTCGCGGTAACATCAACAGAGTCGGCGGAGCCGTTGTACTTCTCCCGAGCCTTGTCGAGACAGGCCGCTTCGTCGTTGTCTTTAAGCGCCTCGTGTGAAACGTTGACCTTAACAGACTTTTTGGTGATCGAATCCGTAGCTCGCCACCTTGCGCGCCCCAGGCTGTCTCCAATGCGCTCGCCAATATCTAAAGCCATGTCGCCTCCTGCTTTGCGCTAAGCATAGCACGGAGTTGGGGGCGGAGAACCAGTCTGTCAACAGGCTCAGATTTCAATCTGAGACACTACCGATCGGCGGCCGAGCTATCACTTATTTTAGGGCCGTCTTCAGCTCACTTCTCCGGCACGAGATACTTCAATGCGACCGACGACAACGCGCCGCCGACGACGCACGGGATGCCGAGTTGGACTTGGCCCATGACGCTGGCCGCAACGCAGCCAAGCGCCAGCACGGTTTGTCCCGCCTGACCCCACTTGTTATAATTGCGCACGGTCTCGGGGCCTTTTGCGCGCAACTCGTCGATCGAAGCCACCGCCTGTTTGCGGATCTTTGCCAGTTCCAAGGTTTCCGCTGCCTCGATG
>JANNUW010000151.1:0-1836 GCA_031414095.1 Hyphomicrobium sp.
GTTTATGTGACCAATCTCGTAAATAACCGGACCATTCTCGTGCGCGTCAACGATCGTGGTCCTTATGCTCGCGGCCGTATCATCGACTTGTCCAACGGTGCTGCGCGCGAGCTCGGAGTCATTACGCACGGTACGGCTCAGGTTCGAGTCCGTTACGCAGGCCCGGCGCCGCTCGACGGCAACGATTGGAAAGAGCGCCGCTATTTGGCGACGCAGCCGTGGGCGGATGGATCTTCGCGCCTCGCACGCCAGCCGCCTGGACCCGCGCCGGGACCGCGTCTTGCGACGCCTTCGGCCTCTCCGCCCGCTTGGTCGCCCGATGTCTACCGTTCTGGCCAGCAGGCGGGCCTGGGAGCCAGGTAAGCGCCGCAAGGGCCAACAAAGATAGGGCGCTGCCGCCGAGTTATCATTGACACGCGGGGCTTCGATCCGAATAGTCAACGGGATTGAGATTGGTCGTTGACCGGATGCCGTTTATGCTTGGAAAATTAC
Organism: Hyphomicrobium sp.; assembly: GCA_031414095.1. GTDB lineage: Bacteria > Pseudomonadota > Alphaproteobacteria > Rhizobiales > Hyphomicrobiaceae > JANNFX01. Next base: position 493 of record JANNUW010000151.1, read on the forward strand.
GCCGTGCTTGGCTCGGCCTGTGGCTGACGGCGACCATCTCTTGCGTCGCGGCCTGGATGCACGCCGGGCAGGGTTTGGCCCAGCAGGGGACACCGCAATCGGGCGAGTTCGTCACCAAGGCCCGCAACGCGGTGCTGATGGACTACGAAACCGGCGCGTTTCTGTACCAGAAATCGGCCGATGATTTGGTGCCGCCGGCCAGCATGAGCAAGCTCATGACGATCGCCGTTCTGTTCAAGGCCATGAGAGACGGCAAGGTCAAAGCCGAAGACCAATTTTTGATGAGTGAGAATGCCTGGCGCAAGGGCGGGGCGCCCTCTGGCACGTCGGCCATGTTCGTGCCGATCAATACCAAAGTGACGGTTGGTGAACTGATCCAGGGCATCATCGTGCAGTCGGGCAACGATGCGTGCATCGCTGTGGCCGAGGGGATCGCTGGCAGTGAAGCGGCGTTCGCCAAGCAGATGGAAGACGAAGCGCGGCGCCTGGGTCTCAAGAAATCGACGTTTCGCAATGCGACCGGTCTTGAAGATGCCGAGCATCGCATGACGGCGCGTGAGCTGGCCCTGCTCGCCAAACATCTCATTGCCGATTATCCTGATCGCTACCCCATTTTCAGCCAGAAAGAATTCGCCTTCCTCAAACACAAATTTTACAATCGCAATCCTCTGCTCGGGTCTGAACTGGGCGTCGATGGTTTGAAAACCGGGCACACGGCAGTTGCCGGCTACGGCGTGGTTTTTTCCGCGCTCAGCGAAGGCCGCAGACTGATTGGTGTGGTGATGGGACTCGCTGCCGAAAAAGAACGCAAAGAAGAGGGCCGCCGCCTTCTCGAATGGGGCATCCGCTCGTTTGGCAAGATGAAGCTCTTCAATGCGGGCGAGGAAGTCGGCAGCGCGCGTGTTTGGGGTGGCAGCAGATGGTATGTTCCGCTCATGGGCAAGCCAGAGGGCGACCTTGAAGTCGTGCTGCCGCGCTTTCCGGCAAATCAAAAGCTCAAAGGCGAGATCATTTATCAGGGCCCGCTGAAAGCGCCGATCAAAAAGGGCGACCAGATCGCGACCTTGCGGGTGTCGAGTTCAGCGACCACCAACGGCACGCCGACGGCTGTGAGCGAAGTCCCATTGCATGCCGGCGCCGACGTCGAGCCCGCAAGCTTTTTATGGAAGGGCTTCGACAGCCTGCTGTTTTTGGGCTTTCGCGCCGTCCAGGATCGCGCCTCGGGAGCGGCCGTAACGCAGCCCTGATTCGAGGCGGAAAATTCAACGCCTGAACATCATAGCCCCAGCATCAGCTTGATGTTTTGTACAGCGGCGCCGGCCGCGCCCTTGCCGAGATTATCGA
>JANNUW010000152.1:0-14423 GCA_031414095.1 Hyphomicrobium sp.
GAAAATGGATGAGCAATTTCATCCCTGCAAAACAACGATGAATCATACGTGCTTTGGACAACTCGGACTTGCCGATGCGACGTGGCTCTGTGTTCTTGGTGCAGAGGACGTCTTGCTCACCGATGATGTTGAGCTCTTTAACCAACTAACCTCCCGCGGGCTCGTTGCGCTCCATTACTCGTCGAGACTTTGAGAGCGAGTTGACGGCGAAATTGAGTGCCTCGCCATGATGCCATGGATCAGCAATAACAAGTTGTTGGCAAAGCGCGGAATTAGGGCCCATTAAATCCAACGTGGCGAGACTGGCTGTCTCGCCACACTGTGCTACAATTCAGCCATGACAGCGCTGCCACAACAGAAGATGACGACGCGCGAGTTCCTGGACTGGGCTTCAAGCCAGCCCAAGGGACGCTATGAACTTGTCGATGGCGAGGTGGTCGCCATGGCGCCAGAGCGGGCCCGGCATTGGATTGTCAAGGGTAACGTATTTAGCGCGTTACGACAGGCCATCGGCAGTGCCGGATTGCCCTGTATGGTTTTCCCAGATGGTGCGTCCGTGCTCATCAACGACAAGACCACCTACGAACCTGACTCCACGGTGCAATGCGGTGTGACCGTCGATCTCGATTCAATGGTCGCGGAAAAGCCTATGATCGTGGTCGAAGTGACGTCGCCGACGTCCGAGGTGCGAGACCACTCAAGTAAGCTCGTGGACTACTTTAGTTTGGCGAGCATTGCGCATGTGCTCATCGTCGATCCCGTCAAAAAAGTCGTCATTCAGCATTCGCGCGGCGTTGGCACCGATCTCGTCACGCGGATTGTCCGCGAGCACGATGCACTTCGCTTGGATCCGCCCGGCATCGTCGTCGATGCCACTCAATTTTTCTTGGATATTTAAGCGCCTCGGGTGACGCTAGTAAAAAAGGCGGGCGGCGGAGAAGCGGGGTCTCCACCGCCCGATCCGGTGCTCGCTATCAAGCAAGCCCCGGATGGACCCGGAATTATCGCCCGTTGCGGTGTGCGGGGGCCGCAGGCGAGCGTTTTGTAAATTCCAGGCCTTGGATTTTCCGGATCCCCCCGGAAAACTCGAGTACCCATAGAGCCGTCCGAACGTGGTCTAAAAACGGCCTCCCGTTGGGGGTTTTGTGACCGGCTTCACGTTCTATTTCAGCCCTGAAATATGCTCTTTAATGCTGGCTCGGGGCGACACGCGTTCCGCGCGCCGGCCGCCGCTCGCGAAGAGCTGCTGCGAGACCAAACCAGCGCGCCAACCGGCTGGCTCTCCGGAGGGCGGTCGGTTGGCGCAAGGACAGAGTGGCGACACCGGGCGCGCCGCGCATCACACTTTCTGTTTCCCGGACGGGCGTCGAACGTCAGTGAGACGTGCCCGATCCGGGATCACGTCCAAGCTAGACAGGACGCGATCCCGGCCCAATGCACGCTCTCGCGTGCTTGGCCGGGAACGCAGCATTCTCTAAACCTCAATTCAGCTTGATCGAGAGGCCGGCGCGGACGGTGGTGAGGTCGAGGTCGGCGTCGACGGGGCCGCGCGATGTTGCGAACGTTTCGTTACCCAAGCCGTAGTGCAACCCTTCGAGCCGCGCGGTGATCGACGGCGTCAATGCCATTTCGACGCCGAGGCCGGCGGCATAGCCCGTCAGAGTTTGCGAATCCAAGCTCGTTGTACCTGGTCCCGAGATGCCGACATCGACGCCGCCGACGGCAACGCCGGCCGTGCCGTAGAGTAGGAAATTGCCGGTCGCATATCCGAGCCGCATGCGCAGGCTCGAGAGCCAATCGGTTGCGACATCGAGATGTTGTCCGCCACTCAAGGACGACGAACCATCGACGCCGAGCCAATCGCCGTCGAGTTCAAGACCGGCGACCAGCGCGCCCGACTGGTAATTATAGCCGCCGTGGACGCCGCCGAAGAAGCCCGACGTGTCGGCGTCGCGAGAGATCGAGTTTGATACCGCGTCTTGACCAGCGCCCCAGCCACCATGGCCGCCGAGATAAAGTCCCGTCCAGTTGACCGGGCCATAGCCGTCGCGATAGCTGTTGTCGAGTGGGCGGCGATCGGAGCCGTAATACGAAGTGCCGGCAGCTTCATAGCCGCCGAGATCGGCCGCAGCTGCGGGCAAAGGCGCCATGACGCAAATGAAGAGGGACGCGGCAATCGAGGCGTGCCAGTTGGTCGTCGAATACATGAGCGAAGTCCTTACGCACGAACAATAGACAGGACGATACGGAGGGCGACGAGGCGCGCTGTTCCGTCCAACGCTCTTGGCCCAGCGATGGTTAAATTGGCGTTAAGAGTGACGGCTCTCTTCGAGCGGCACGCATCAACGGTGGCGCGATCGATATCCTGGCCTCCCCCATCGTAGACGGCGGGCCGTCGGAAATCGCCGCCTCGTTTACTGGTGACACCATTGAGATCTATCACGAGAACTACGGTTATGGCGGAACCGATCGCGTGATCGTCGATCTTGCGGCGGGCTCGCTCGTCGACACCAAGGGTATCGGGCCGGGCTTCTCGTACACGGGCATCGAGAACTTCACCGTTTCCGACACCGACTCAGGTCCAGCCTATGCGCTTCTGGGCAATTCCAACGACAACATCCTGATCGGCTCTAATGGCGGCGGCTTCGGGTTCTTTGATGTTCTGGAAGGCCGCGGCGGTAACGACACGCTGACGGGCGATTTCGGCGGCATTTCGACGAGTGGCCTAAGCGACTGGTTCGCCTTCGACGCCACCACGCAGGGCGGCACGGACACGATCACCGATTTCCAAGATGGCATCGATCGGATCGGGCTGATCGCAACGCAGTACGGGTTGACGGCAGGCGGGTCGGTCGCCGGAGTTCTCTCCGTGTCAGCCGGCACCAATCTGGCCTCCCTGCTACATTTCGATACCGCCACCAACACACTCTATTCCGCCGTCAATGGGCCACTGCCGACCTGACTGTCGTCGCTGTTTCCGGGAAAAAGAGAATTACTTTTGGCGGCCGAACCGGCCTCGGGCGTCGATCGTTTCGCACGTTCAAGTTTCCGAGCGAGAGTCGGCACCTTTACCTGACAGCTGACTTAGGGGCTCCCGAGCCGTTCGCGGAGTTGCTCTTCGAAGGCGAAAAGGGCTGCTGCGATTGCGCCGAACTGGCCCTCGGCGGCTTTGATGGTCTTGAAATCAAGGGGCTCTGGCGCGGACCTCATTTTGCCGCCGCCAAGCACGAACCCGGCCGCCGCCGTCTCGATGGAAGGAGCCTTCAGACTGTAAGACCAGCCGCCTTCGGTCAACTGCTCAGCGACTTCCGAATGCGTCAGGCGGTTGCGCAAGCGCGAACATTGGCCGAGTTCATCCATCAACGCGTCGAACTCGTCGCTGAGGTCTGCAAACTCCGGCGATTGGAACAGATGGCGCGCCGCGGTTTTCAACATCATGGCGCGCACGTTGAAACTGTGGACCGCATGAAACGAACTCAGCGCGCCTTGCGCATTGCGGGCATCGAGCAGCCAGACGTAAAGATGTGCTGAGCGCAGTTCGATATCCTGCCAGCCGATCACGGCGCGGCCCACCGCCTGCGCAAATTCGGCGGCCGTCGATGTGGCGGCGGGGTCTTGGGTTTGCTGGGGCATCGGCCGCTTTCCGGTGAGGCCCCAGTTTGAGCGAGAGGGCTAGCGATCCACTTTGTGCTTTGACCGCAGATCTTGCAACAGGCTCTCAAGCCGCTTCACTTCTGGAACGCACCAAAGCGTCTCGCCTTTTTCAACCGTATCGCCGTCGGTATCCCTGGTGAAGCCTTGCAGGATTGTCAGCGTGCCCGAGCCATCATGCCGTTCCCAGCGCGTAAAGCTCCGCATGCCCTGCGGCTCGATCGACTGCACATGGAGCGTGCGGCCCTGCGTCAGAATAATAAGGCGCTTTTTAGTGACAGCGTAAACGGTGCGCCGGGCCTTCCACTGAGCCCAGAACGGGGCCAACATCATGCCCCAGCCCATGAGCACGAACATCGATATGAACAGCGCGAGCATCGTGGTGGCGAGCGCGCCGCTGAAGCCAAGCTCGTCGGGTGGAGGCGCTCCCGCCAGCGGTCCCGCGAGGGCGGCGACGAGCAGTGCCATCGTCAGCGCGGTCCATGGGATGCCCATGATCCAGATCGGAAGGGTGGCGCGGAACGTGGGCCAGGGTTTGGGCTGTACGGCGTAGACCACGGGGTCGTTGGCGGTTTCGGCCTTCAGGGCCTTCAACAGCGGCGCGGGCAGATCATTCATCCAGCTCATGGCGAGGCTTATACAGGGAAACTATGAGGACCTCGTGAACGCGCATGATGAAGCAGCCGTCTATTATCTCTAAGCGACGGTAACATTGTCGATGAGCCGGGTGGCGCCGAGCCAGACAGCGGCCAGCACGCGGGTTTTGGCTTCAGGACCAGAAGTTGTGACCGGGCCGAGCGTGGCCGCGTCGCGCACGGCGACGTAGTCGACCTTGGCAAAGCCGCTGGCGATCAGGGCCACGGCTGCTGCATCACAAAGGCGTTTGATCACCGCCGATGCATCAAGGCCGGGCTTCTTAGCCCCGATGAGGCGTGACACGCCGCTGGCGATGTATGTGATCTCGCGAAAAAGCGCGGGAGCCAGCGACCGTTCTGCTGCCGACAAATAGCGATTGCGCGAGGAGCGGGCGAGGCCATCGGCTTCGCGAACGGTTGGCAGCGCTACAATCTCCAGCGGCACGTCGAGATCGCGCACAAGCTGGCGCAGCACGCAAAGCTGCTGATAATCCTTTTCGCCAAAGACGGCGACATCGGGCGCAACCTGATTGAACAGCTTGCCGCAGACTGTGGCAACACCCGCAAAGTGCTGAGGACGGATGTCGCCTTCGAGGCCCAGCGCGCTGCCCGAGGGCTGTATGAGTGTCGCAAATCCGGGGCCATACATCTCTTGCACCCCCGGCGCCCAGACGAGATCGGCGCGCGCGGCCGCTAATGTCGTGAGATCGCCCGCCTCATCGCGCGGGTAGCGGCTCAGATCTTCATTGGCGGCAAATTGCGTGGGATTGACAAAAATGGAGACGACGACGCGCTGGGCGTGCTTGCGAGCGAGGCTGACGAGCGCCACATGCCCCTCGTGCAAGGCGCCCATGGTGGGCACGAGCCCAATGGTTTCGCCCGCGCTACGCCAGGTTGCAATCCGCTGGCGCAAGGCAATCACATTGCGAACCGTGTCGATAGGCTTTGTCACATTTTTTCTCGCAAGGGTTGCTTTCGTTTGTGGTCCTGACGCAATGACATGCTCACAACCTGCAAGGCAAGCGAGGCTTTCGCGCACGTGCTGGCCGTGTTCTGATAGTGTAAGGGACGATCCCGCTCCGAATCGCGTTCTGAAGCCGGTCGCGTTTCATTGACCTCGTGTGCGTTCAACCTCGTATGGATGATCCTCGCATGGTGGCGCTTCGAAAATCTTCAACAGGCGATTTAGCTGCGATCGCGCCTGGAAAGTCTATCGCGGCCGGCGGGCCAGCGCGGCCAACCCTCGACGAGATTGCCAGCCATCACCTCATCGACGAAACACGGCTGACAGGCGGCCTCATTGAGCGCGCCGTTTTCACCGGCGACGAACGCCGCCGCACGGCCGAGATCGCGCGCCAGCTGGTCATGGCAGCTCGCGATGATGCGGGCAATCACGCCGGCATCGACGCGTTCATGCGCGAATACGGTTTGTCGAGCGAAGAGGGCATTCTGCTCATGTGTCTGGCGGAAGCGCTGTTGCGCATCCCCGATGCCGAGACCGCCGACCGTTTCATCGCCGAGAAAATCTCGCACGGGCAGTGGGACCGGCATCGCGGCCATTCCGACAGCATGTTCGTCAATGCCTCCACCTGGGGCCTGATGCTGACGGGTCGTCTCGTCAAGCTCAAGGACACGCAGGGCCAAAATCCCTATCAAGCCCTGAAGCGCCTCGTCGCGCGCTCGGGCGAGCCGTTCATCCGCCAAGCCATTCGCCAAGCGGTCAAACTGCTGGGCGATCAATTTGTCTTCGGCCGCACCATTCAAGAGGCTGTGGCGCGCGCACGGCCGCTCGAAAAAAACGGTATCCGGCTGTCCTACGACATGCTGGGCGAGGCGGCGCGCTCAGAGAAAGATGCCAAGCGCTATTTCGATCGCTACATGACGGCGATCGAGGTCATCGGGCAGGCAAGCGGCCCGCTCAAAACCAAACACAGCGAAGACCTCATCGGACGCCCTGGTCTGTCCGTCAAACTGTCGGCATTGCATCCGCGCTTCGAGCCCGGCAAAGACAACCGCTTGAGCCTCGAACTCGTGCCGCGTGTGCTCACGCTCTTGCGGGCGGCGGAAAGCCAAGGCCTCAGCGTCACCATCGATGCCGAGGAGCAGGACCGCCTGGAACCAACGCTCGAAATCTTTGCTTGCGCCTTCCTGCACCCCTCGCTCGCCCATTGGCATGGGCTTGGCCTCGCAGTCCAGGCTTACGGCAAGCGCGCTATTCCGGTGTTACGCTGGCTGCGGCGTTTATCGGAACAAACCGGCAAGCGCATTCCTGTCCGGCTCGTCAAGGGCGCCTACTGGGATAGCGAAATCAAGTGGGCGCAGGAACGCGGGCTTGCCGATTATCCTGTGTTCACGCGCAAGCTGAATACCGACGTGTCATATCTCGCGGCTACACGTTTGCTGCTGTCTGAACCCAAGGCATTTTATCCGCAGTTCGCGACCCACAACGCGCACACTTTGGCGGCGGCATATGTGGCGGCCGGCAGCGGCGCCTATGAATTCCAGCGTTTGCACGGCATGGGCGAAGCGCTTTATGCGCAGGTCAGCGGGCCCGGCAGCCTGTCGCGCCCCCAGCGTATTTACGCCCCTGTCGGCGATCATGAGGATCTGCTGGGATACCTCGTGCGCCGCCTGCTTGAAAACGGCGCCAACACTTCGTTCGTCAATCGGTTGGCCGATGGCGAGGCGCCCATTGCCCAGATCATCCGCGATCCTGTCGAAGCGGCCGAGCGCGAGCGGCTCGAAGTGGCCGCCGTCAAATTGCTGCCGCGGCCGCGCGAACTCTATTGGCCCGAACGCAAGAACTCGGGCGGGCTAGCGCTGACCGACGCCGCCACGCGTGCCACCTTGATCGACCAGATGACCGCGGCGCTCAAGCCGTCGTTTGCGGTCGGGCCGATCATCAACGGCGAGGCGACCGTTGGCGGTGACGGCGCCGCCCTCGTCATTTGCCCGCACGACAATCGCGAACGGCTGGGAACAGCGCGCCAAGCTACGCCAGCACATGTCGAAGCCGCATTGCAGTCGGCAACGCAGGCGAGCCACGCCTGGGACCGCGTCGGGGCCACGACGCGCGCGAAAATTCTCGAACAGGCCGCCGATCTTTTCGAGCGCGACCGCGTGCGTTTGATGGCCGTTATCGTTCGCGAAGTCGGCAAGACGCTGCCGAACGCGCTGGGCGACGTGCGCGAGGCCGTCGATCTTTTGCGCTATTATGCGCTCGAAGCGCGGCGCCTGATGAGCGAGCCTACGGCGTTCAAATCCCCGACAGGTGAGACCAATACGCTCGAGTATCGTGCACGCGGGCCGTTTGCCTGCATCAGTCCATGGAATTTTCCACTCGCCATTTTCACGGGCCAGATTGCAGCCGCGCTCGCGGCTGGAAATCCGGTGCTGGCAAAGCCCGCGCCGCAGACTCCCATTACGGCCTTTATCGCCGTCGAGCTTCTGCACGAGGCCGGCGTTCCCAAGGACGTGCTGCACTTTCTGCCGGGCGGGGCGGCTGTGGGAGCGGCCCTTGTCAAGGACCCGCGCGTCAAAGGCGTGGTTTTTACGGGTTCGAACGAAAGTGCCTGGGCCATTCAGTCGACGCTGGCCGGAAGGCGCGGAAGCTTTGTGCCTTTGATTGCCGAAACCGGCGGCCTCAACGCCATGATCGCCGATACGAGTGCGCTGCCCGAGCAGGTCGTGCGCGATGCGGTCCGCTCCGCCTTCGACAGCGCCGGACAACGCTGCTCGGCCGCGCGCGTGCTGTTCGTCCAGTCTGAAATCGCCGGCCGGACCATCGATATGCTGACTGGCGCCATCGAAGCGCTCGATGTCGGCGACCCGTTCGAATATGCGACCGACATAGGCCCCGTGATCGACGGGGCGGCGCAAGACAGGCTCGAAGCCCACAAGGCTCGGATGCAGAGCGAGGGCCGTCAGCTCGCCGACCTCGCCATGCCCGGTGCCTGCCGTCTGGGCACCTACGTGACGCCGGCCGCCTATGAAATCGATAGGATCGAGCGCATCGGCGGCGAGGTCTTCGGCCCCATCCTGCACGTCATCCGCTACTCGCGAGGGGCTCTCGATAAAGTGGTTGCGGCTATCAACGGCACCGGATTTGGCCTGACGCTGGGGCTGCACAGCCGCATCGAGGCGGTGGCCGATTTCGTCGCCGAGCACGCCCGCGTCGGCAATCTCTATGTCAATCGTGCACAGATTGGTGCGGTGCCGGGCGTGCAGCCGTTCGGCGGCGAAGGCTTGTCAGGCACGGGGCCCAAAGCCGGGGGGCCTAATTATCTGCTGCGCTTTACGACCGAACGCGTGCGCTCGACGGACATTACCGCAACGGGCGGCAACGTTCCGCTGCTGGTGCGCGAAACGCTCGGCGGCAGTTAAGCCCAAGGACCATGCATGCCACGCATCGTAGAGACCATCGTCACGACCATGAGCGCGTCGGGCGTCGTGCACATCGCGCCGCTCGGGCTGATCGAAGATGGCGACAACTGGATCATCGCGCCGTTCAAGCCGTCGCGCACGCTCGACAATCTGCTGGCCAATCCGTTCGCGGTCGCGAGCCATACCGATGATGTGCGCGTTTTTGCGGGCGCTTTGACCGGGCGGCGCGACTGGCCGGTGAAGCCTGCGAACAAGGGCCGGGGGGTCTATCTGGAAAGCGCGCTGTCGCACTGGGAACTTGCCGTCGAAAGCATGAAAGACGACGAACAGAGGCCGCGGTTCTCGATGCGCACCGTGCACACCGCCTCGCACGCGCCATGGGCCGGCTTCAACCGCGCGCAGGTCTCGGTGTTGGAATTGGCCGTGCTGTCGACGCGGCTCGCGATGCTGCCGCCAGGCAAGCTCGAGGCCGAGATCAAGTACCTTGAAATCGCAGTCACCAAAACCGCGGGCCCGCGCGAGTTGGAAGCCTGGAGCTGGCTCATGGACCGCATCGACGCCTGGCGCCGCGGCGACAAGGACGCTGTCAAGAAGCTGTGACGGCGTTAGCCTGCAGCCCTCTGCGATCTTCGTCTGACTCTCGGCCCCGTCCGGGATGCAGGAATGAGGAGCGTGGGGCGATTATTGTTGTGAGCGCATTAGGTCACCAAATTCCCAAAACTCTGCGTTCCCGGCCAAGCACGCGGGTACGCATTGAGCCGGGACCGCGTCCCTCCTAGCCTGGACGTGATCCCGGACCGGCGCGCCTCACATACGTTCGCCGCCCCGTCCGGGAACGCAACATTGTATGCAATGTGCGAATGCTGAGAATTTTTGAAACAGGGTCATGTCAAAAACAACTTTGCGCGTTGGACGGATCCCGGCCTGCGCCGGGATGACGATGTGGAGAGGCCGGCGCGTTTTCGGGCCGCTCGTCTCAACCCAGCTTCACCATGACGTGGCGGGGGACGGTGTAGTCTTCGAGCGCGTACATGGACAAGTCCTTGCCGTAGCCTGACGACTTGACGCCGCCGTGGGGCATTTCGTTCAAGAAGATGAAATGCGTGTTGACCCACGTCACGCCGTATTGAAGGCGGGCTGCCACCGACATGGCTTTGCCGACGTCGCTGGTCCACACCGAAGACGCCAGCCCATACTCCGACGCATTGGCCCACTCGATGGCGGTTTCCGGATCGTCAAAACGCGTGACCGACACGACGGGCCCGAACACTTCGCGCTGCACGATTTCATCCGATTGCAGGGCGCCGGCGACCACCGTTGGTTTGTAGAAATAACCCGGGCCGTCTGCATTGCCGCCGCCGGCCGTGACTTCCGCGTGTCCGTTCGCGCGTGCGCGATCGACAAAGCCGCCGACACGTTCGCGCTGACGCGCGGAGACGATCGGGCCGATTTCATTGTCGTCGTCGTTGGCAAGATCATACTTGATCGAATTGACCGCACTCGACAGGTCGGCGACCAGATTGTCGTAGACGCCCTTGCCCGCGTAGATACGGCAGGCGGCCGTGCAGTCCTGGCCAGAGTTGTAGTACCCGAAGGACTTGACGCCCTCGACGACGCTGGCGATGTCGGCATCGTCGAACACGATAACGGGTGCTTTTCCGCCGAGTTCTAGATGCGTGCGGCGCACCGTGGCAGCCGCGGCCTCGATCACCTTCTTGCCCGTTGCGATGCTTCCTGTAACCGAAACCATAGCGACACGCGGGTGGCTGATGAGCGCCTGTCCGACGGTCGCGCCGCGGCCAGCGATGATATTGACCACACCTTCGGGGAAAATGCCGGCCATGATCTGCGCCAGCTTCAACGTCGAGAGCGGGGTCAGTTCCGAGGGCTTCAAGACCACCGTGTTGCCAGCCGCGAGCGCGGGCGCAAGTTTCCAAATCGCCATCATCAGCGGATAATTCCACGGCGTGATCTGGCCTATGACGCCGACGGGGTCGCGACGGATCATCGATGTATAGCCGGTCAGGTATTCGCCCGCCACGAGCCCGTGCATGCAGCGCACGGCGCCGGCGAAGTAACGGAAGCAATCGGCGCCGATCGCCATTTCGTCCTGCAGCATGCGGATGTAGGGCTTGCCGCAGTTCAAGGCTTCGATGCGCGCGAAGGCTTCGGCATCGGCGTCAATGGCGTCGGCCAGTTTCATGAGCAGACCCGCGCGCTCGCCGGGCGTCGTGCGTGACCAGGTCTTGAAAGCCTTTTCAGCGGCCGCCACGGCGGCTTCCACTTGCGCGGCGGACGCATCGGGTATGTTTGCAATCACCGCGCCGGTGCGTGGATTGTAAACATCCTCGCCCGGTTCAGTGCCGGCAACGAATTGCGATCCAATCAGCATTTGTGTCTCAAGCATGGTGCTGTCTCCCTCGTATCTTTTTACTCTTTAATTTATTGACCGAGCCCGCCGTTTCATTTGACGGAGCCCGCAGTATGCTCACCTTCGCGCGTCAAATAGTAAGCAGCCAGGATCGGCAGCAGCGTCACCGCAATAACAAAAACCGCGACGACATTTGTGACCGGCCGTTGCCGTGGGCGGATCAGTTCGCCGAGCATCCAGATGGGCAGCGTCGACTGTTGACCGGCCGTGAATGTCGTCACGATGACCTCGTCGAACGACAGCGCGAACGCGAGCATGCCGCCCGCCAGCAGCGCACTGCCTATCTGCGGCAGGACGACGTGGCGGAGCGTCTGAAATCCGTTGGCGCCCAGATCCATCGACGCTTCGACGAGATTGCCCGGCAAGCGCCGGAAACGGGCGACCGCGTTGTTGTAGACGACGACGATGCAGAAGGTGGCATGGCCCAAGATGATGGTCCACATCGAGAAGTCGAGACCCATGATGTCGAACGCCGAGCGCAGTGAAATGCCGGTGATGATGCCTGGCAACGCGATCGGCAGAATAAACAGAAGCGAGATGGTTTCTCGGCCAAAGAACTTCGTGCGCGACAGGGCGGCGGCGGCCAGCGTACCCAAGATCAGCGCCAGCAACGTCGCGATGGCGGCCACCTTGAGCGACAGATAAAATGGCGGCCAGATGTCGGGACGCTCCGACCACGCGATCCCGAACCACTTGGTCGTCAACCCCGGCGGCGGGAACGCAAAGCTTTTGTCTTCCGTGGTGAAGGCATAAAGCAGGATTAGCGCCAGCGGCAGATGCAAAAATAACAGGCCCGCGGCGGCCGCAACACGCAATCCGAGCGGCGTTTTATCCCTGGTATTGGCCGACGCGGGCGCCTTAGAGGACATCGAAGGCCCCCATCCGTTTTGCGCCCCATAAATAGAAGCCCATGATGACCATCGGCACCACGGTGAACGCGGCCGCGAGCGGGATGTTTCCAGCCGTGCCTTGATAGGTGTAGACAGCCTGCCCGATCATGAAGCGCGAGTTGCCGACGATCTGCGGTACGATGTAGTCGCCCAGCGTCAGCGAGAACGTAAAAATTGAGCCCGCGATAATGCCAGGCAGCGCCAACGGGAAAATGACGTTCCAGAATGTCTGCCGCGGCTCGGCGCCAAGGTCGGCCGAGGCTTCGAGGTAACTCGCCGGCACCCGTTCGAGTGCGGCCTGCACCGGCAGGATCATGTAGGGGATCCAGATGTAGACGAAGACGAGAAACGTGCCGATGTAGCTGAACGACAGCGATGGACCGCCGATCACGGGCATTGCGAGCAGTCCGTCGATGATCCACGAGGCATGCAGCGAAGTGGCGACAAACGTCAGGATACCTTCCTTGGCGAGGATCAGTTTCCAGGCATAGACCTTGACCAGATAGCTCGACCACAGCGGCATCATGATCGCGAGATAAAAGAGCGCCTTCATCCCGCCCTTGGCATAGCGCGCCGCATAGTATGCGATCGGGAACGCGATCACGGCGCACGCGAGCGTCACCAAAGCCGCCATCACGACTGTGCGCACGATGATCTGCACGTTGGCTTCTTCGAGCAACTGCGCGTAGGTCGACAGCGTAAACTCGCGCACGATGAGGCCCGAGAAATCGTCGAGCGAATAAAAGCTCTGCAGCAGCAGCGCAAACAGCGAGCCGACGTAGACAATGCCGATCCACAACAGCGGCGGGGTAAGCAGGAGCAGCGTCAGCAGCTGCGGCCGGTTTACAAAGACATCGGACAGAGTTTCCAGTACGCCGCCGCGTTCACCCGAGTTCGATTTTGCGGCCGGAGCGCTCATGCGTCGGCGTCCATGGCCTGCATGGCCGATTTCGGCCAGATCAGGCGCACGCTGTCGCCCTGCCTGAACCCGCCCGAACCGGGCGGCACGGACGCCGTTAGCTTTGTGGCTTCGCTCGCGACCGTCAGCCGTGTGATCGCACCCTGATAGTTGATGGCCGTGATGATGCCGTCGGCGCTGGCGTGTACGGCGGGCACGAGCGCCCGCACGCCATGCACGCCGATCTTTTCGGGGCGCAGGCTCGTCCATCGGTCAACGCCGCCATGGGAGCTAGCGAATTCCGGCGACAGCACATTCGATGAGCCGACAAAGTCGGCGACGAATTTCGATTTCGGACGCTCGTAAATGTCTTGCGGCGTGCCGGCCTGTACGATTTTGCCATCGTTAAAAATAGCGACGCGGTTTGCCATCGATAGCGCTTCGCCCTGATCGTGCGTCACGAACACGAACGTGATGCCGAGATCCTTTTGCAACGAACGCAGCTCGTCCTGCATTTGCTCGCGCAGTTTGAGATCGAGCGCGCCGAGCGGCTCGTCGAGCAGCAGAACTTTTGGATTGTTGACGAGGGCGCGCGCCAGGGCGACACGCTGGCGTTGCCCGCCCGAAAGCTGCGCCGTGCGCCGCGTCTCATAGCCGCCGAGCTTCACCATCGCGAGCGCGTCTTTGGCTTTCGTCTCGCGCTCGGCCCTGCCGGTGCCGTTGATCATGAGGCCGTAGGCGACGTTCTCGCCGACCGACATGTGCGGAAACAGGGCGTAGTCCTGGAAGACCGTATTGACGTTGCGTTTGTAGGGCGGCACGCCATCGGCGCGTTCGCCAAAAATCGAGATGTGGCCGCCGTCGGGTTGCTCAAACCCGGCGATCAGGCGCAGGCATGTCGTCTTGCCCGATCCCGATGGACCCAGCATCGCAAAGAATTCACCCGGCTCGATGTCGAGCGTCACATCGTCGACCGCCCGCACCGCACCAAAGCGCCGCGAAACATTCTGAAAGCTGACGGCTGAGATCATGCGAACGCCATCTGCAAAACGTTGGACCGTAGGTTGGCGTCAAGAGCCATGAGCGAAGCAAGTGGCGCGCGACCCAACATTTCAGGCAAGGGCGAGATGTTGGGTCGCGCTTGCGCTTGACCCAACGTGACGCCAGTCGCGTCCCGCTCACTCCTCTAACCCTAGAAAAGCAAGTGAGAGCGCAGGCCCTCCGAACTACTTACCCAAGATCGCGACGTAGTCTTTGGCCCATTGCGAATAGGGAATGCAGGCGCTTTCCTTTTCACACTTGGCCGTCGGCGTGCGCCAGAACCAGATCTTGTCGAAGTTGTCGGCACCATTGGTGGCGCAGCCGGCATCGGTCAGCAGCTCGTTGCCCTTGCAGGCCACCGGCACCGAGGGAACCGCGCCGAACCACGCGCCGAGATCGCCTTGCAGCTTGGGCGACAGCGAATGCTCGAGCCACTTATAGGCGCAGTTGGGATGCTTGGCTTCCGCGTGCATCATGGTGGTATCGGCCCAGCC
>JANNUW010000153.1:0-1773 GCA_031414095.1 Hyphomicrobium sp.
TGGCTGCCGATGTGCATGTGAATGCCGGCGGTGTCGATATTGGGAAGTTGCCGCGCACGTTCGTAAAGTGCCGGGGCGGCCGCGAACGGTACGCCAAATTTATTCTCGGACTTGCCGGTCGAAATCTTGGCGTGCGTTTTGGCATCGACGTCCGGGTTGACGCGGATGGCGATACGGGCCGTCACGCCAAGCTGCGCCGCCACGTCTGAAAGCGTCTCCAACTCGGGTTCGCTTTCGACATTGAAGCCATGAATGCCCTGCACAAGCGCGTAGGCCATTTCCTCACGGGTCTTGCCGACACCTGCGAAGATGATCTTGTCAGCCGGCACGCCGGCGGCGCGCGCGCGTCTCAGTTCGCCCTCGGAGACCACATCCATGCCCGCACCAAGCCGGGCAAGCGTCGCGAGCACCGCCTGATTTGAGTTGGCCTTGACCGCAAAACAAATGAGCGCGTCCTGGCCGGTGAAGGCTTGCGCAAGCACCTGATAGTGCCGCTCAAGGGTCGCCGTAGAATAGCAGTAGAAGGGCGTTCCGACCTGCGCAGCGATGCGCGCGAGGCTGACGTCTTCGGCGTGCAGAACGCCGTCGCGATAGGCAAAATGATGCATCGGATTGAAACCAGGGCTCGAGCGGGGAAGCGGCGAGAGCTTGAACGTGCTCTCCAGCCTTGCCGTTTATCTCAGCAGGCCATCGAGCACAAAGGGCTTATGCGCCTTAGGGGCTTGACCCTCGGGCTTGCCTTGACCGGAGTTGGCATCGGCGGTGGCGTCTTGTTTGTCGGCATGCGGCGTTTCCAGCGAACCGCGCACACCACACCCGGCAAGCGAAGTCGCCAGGATCAATGCAAGCCCAAAACCTTTTGCAGCACGCGCCATGCTTTTCGCTATTACTCGTTGCCCAGAGTTGTGGGGGCTTGCCCCATCTCGAGGTATCCTAGCCCGCCCGCCCGGCTTTTTCCAACCGCTTCAACCACGCGCGTGCACTTTTGGCGACGTTGTGTGGCGCTGTTCCCCCATAGCTCTTACGGCTTTTTACAGAATTCTCAACAGAAAGAACGGTGTAAACCTCTTTCGAGATGCGCGGCTCAAGGCTTTGCATGACGCTGAGCGGCAGTTTGTCGAGCGCTAATCCCTGGCTTTCGGCGGCTTTGACAATCGATCCCGTGACATGATGGGCGTCGCGGAACGGCATTTTCAGTTCGCGCACCAGCCAGTCGGCCAAATCGGTCGCCGTCGAATAGCCCGAGCCTGCGGCCTCGCGCATGCGCTCGGGCACGGGTTCGAGATCGGCGACCATGCCGGTCATGGCGGCCAACCCTAAGCGCAGCGCGGCGAACGCCTCGAAACTTACTTCTTTGTCTTCCTGCATGTCTTTTGAGTACGCGAGCGGCAGGCCTTTCATGACGAGCACAAGGCTTTGAAACGCGCCCGCAATGCGGCCCACCTTCGCCCGTGTCAGCTCGGCGGCGTCAGGATTGCGCTTTTGCGGCATGATGGATGAGCCGGTCGTAAACTTGTCCGACAGCGTGATGAAGCCGAACTGCGGCGTGAACCACAAAACGAACTCTTCTGCCATCCGCGACAGGTGCACGGCAGTAATGGTCGCCGCCGCCAGGGCTTCGAGTGCAAAGTCACGGTCGGAAACACCATCGAGCGAATTGGCCATTGGCCGGTCGAAGCCAAGTGCGTGAGCGCTTGCCGTCCGGTCGATCGGGAACGACGTGCCGGCAAGCGCGGCTGATCCGAGCGGACATTCGTTCAGCCGCACGCGCGC
>JANNUW010000154.1:0-2911 GCA_031414095.1 Hyphomicrobium sp.
GTGCGAGGGCTGGCTAGAAGGCTATCTGCTCACTGGCCGGCACGGATTCTTTTCTTGCTACGAAGCTTTCGTCCACATCGTCGATTCGATGTTCAACCAGCACGCCAAGTGGCTGAAGGTGACGCGCGGTATTCCATGGCGCCGGCCGATCGCCTCGCTGAACTACCTGCTCACCTCGCATGTCTGGCGGCAAGATCACAATGGGTTCACACATCAAGATCCAGGCTTCATCGATCACGTCATCAATAAAAAGGCCGAAGTCATTCGCGTCTATTTGCCCCCCGATGCAAATACTCTGCTCTCGGTGACGGACCATTGCTTACGCAGCCGCAATTACGTGAATGTCATCATCGCTGGGAAACAACCCGCTCCGCAGTGGCTTGCCATGGACGCTGCTATCGCACATTGCGCCGCGGGCGTCGCAATCTGGCCTTGGGCTAGTAACGAAGCAGGCGGCGAACCCGACGTTGTGATGGCGTGCTGCGGCGACGTGCCGACGCTCGAAACTCTTGCCGCCGTCGACTTGTTGCGGACGTATTTCCCGAAATTAAAAGTACGCCTGGTCAACATCGTTGATTTGATGAAGCTCCAATCGCCGAACGAACATCCGCACGCCTTGAGCGATAAGGATTTTGACGCGCTTTTCACGACAGATAAGCCGGTCATTTTCGCCTATCACGGCTATCCGGCCCTCATTCACCGGCTTACGTATCGCCGCACCAACCACGGCAATTTTCATGTCCACGGCTACAAAGAAGAAGGCACGACAACCACGCCGTTCGACCTAACGGTGATGAACGATCTGGACCGTTTTCATCTCGTGGCCAACGTCATTGATCGCGTCCCTCAGCTCGGCCCGAGCGCAGCTGCAGTCAAGGACGCCATCCGCGACAAGCTCATCGAGCATAAGGACTACGTTGCTGAGCACGGCGAGGACATGCCGGAAATTCGAAACTGGCAGTGGGGTGCAAGAAAATGACTGGACAGACGGCGCTCCCGCGCCTGTACTTCATCCGTCATGGCGAAACGGCTTGGTCTCTGTCTGGCCAGCATACGGGCCGCTCCGACATCGCGCTTAACGAGCAAGGCGAGCAAGACGCCCGCATGCTGGCTGCACCGCTCGGCGCGGTAGACTTTAGCCGTGTCTTTTCGAGTCCGCTGCAGCGCGCACGGCGAACATGTGAGCTGGCGGGGCTCGGAGAAATTGCAGAAATTGAGCCAGACCTTACCGAGTGGGACTTCGGCGACTACGAGGGTCTGCGCCCATTTGAAATTCGCCAAGAACGGCCAGACTGGAATGTCTTTCGCGACGGCTGCCCGGGAGGTGAATCACCATCACAAATTTCGCAACGTGCTGATCGGTCGATTGTCCGCCTCCGGACACTAGAGGGAAACATCGCTGCCTTTTCACATGGTCACTTTGGGCGCATATTCGCGGCACGTTGGATCGGCTTGCAGGTAGAGCAAGCACAGCGCTTCCTCCTCAACACTGCTTCGCTCAGCGTCCTGGGCTATGAACACAACCGCGCCGACGAGCCGGCTATCGTTTTGTGGAACACAGTCGCAAAGACGCGCTGGTGAAATGACTAAACTCAAGGAGCAGACGGGCGTCCGTCCAATCGCTTGCACTTCCTCTCTGTGGCCGTTTCGCACAAAAAAAGCCAGTCAGATCTCAAGGGTGACCTCAATGGCATTGTCAGAGCGCGCCATCTCTCAAGCGCCAACATGGCCAACACTCGGCAGAACCTATTCGTCGCGTTATTTACAAAGCCGCAGGCGTGCCGCTTGCTGCTGGCGTCCTCTACCCGGCGTTCGGCATCCTGCTGTCCCCAATTATTGCTGCGGCAGCCATGGCACTGTCGTCTATTAGTGTTGTCGGCAATGCCCTAAGAATGAGAGTGTGAAATTGTAATACTTGCGCGCTGGCAGAACCAGATTTCAAGCGAGGCGTATCTTGAGTAAGATGATAGTTGAAGAACCCCGTTGGCTGAGCGTACTGCGCCGGTATCTCGCGGCGTCGGCGGTGCTGCACTTGGTTTGGGAAGCCGTGCAGCTGCCATTGTACACAATTTGGTCGGAGCAATCGTGGCGGCAGCAGACGTTTGCCGTCGTGCATTGCACTATCGGTGATATCATGATCGCCGGGTTCAGTTTGCTCGTTGCGCTCACGGTCACGGCTCGTTCAGATTGGCCACACACATCAATACGACGAGTGTGGCTTCTGACTTTATTTGTTGGCTTTTTTTACACGCTATACAGCGAATGGTTCAACACCAGTATTCGCCGTAGTTGGGCCTATTCTGAGCTCATGCCGACAGTTCCGTTCCTGGGCACTGGGTTGGCGCCGGCGCTTCAGTGGCTCGTGGTACCGACCATCGCGCTCTGGTTCGCTCTTCGACGCGTGCCCTGGATTTCAACGCAAAGTCCGGCACAAAACCTTGATACAGGAGGACATTCTAGCCGTCCTTAGCATCGCCTGTTCACATTGCCGTTGGAACTGAGTTAGTTGCGAGCAGCTCCGCGCTCGTAGCTACTTCGGCTTCCTGTTGGTCATCTAAAACTGCGATCGTATCTTCATTTTTTTTAATTTTTGATGCCATTTACGGAAACGGCAATATTTTGGGTATTTCCGTCGCTTTAGTCACCAGGATGTAGAAAGCTCATTATTTCCCATAAGATATGTCCTGATTACGCACCATCTTAAGCCATGATTCCGCCATGCAAATCGTCTCGATCTCCTCGTTGGATCAGGGAGAGAGGCATGGCGCGCAATCGCATCCAATTTCAGAAGGGTCTTTCGGAGGCCGGGTTCGTGGCCCTCTACGGCAGTGAGGAACCGTGCCGTTCACTGCATCGACGAGATGCCCTGTTTGGTCTGGGTGATCAGATACATGGCCCGGAACCAAGTCGT
>JANNUW010000155.1:0-15623 GCA_031414095.1 Hyphomicrobium sp.
CGGTGACCATTCCACGAGGTTTCGTTTTCATGGACCGCGCCGCCATTGGCCTGGGCGGCGTCTTTTTGCATCTGGGCGCGCGGCGCAATTGGTTCCGCATGTTCAACGAGTTGATCGAAACTTTCGATATTGACCGAGTGGCGGCGCGGCAGGCGGAAGCCTTCGCGATCGCGCAAGTCCCGCGGCCCTCGTGACGCTTATGGTTCCTCGGCCACAGCGGTTGGGTGAAGCCGCCCGCTACCGCTTTATTTGACCTATTCCGCCCCTTGGCCTTCGACTAAGGTCCGTCCACATTTAGATGCAATGGTGCGGCGTGGAGACTGTGGCGATGGCTGAGAAGAGCAAGTTCCTCGATAGAGTCGGTGGCGTCATCGACTACATCTTCGGCCGCAACAGCCTGATCGGCCTCGCCTCGCTGATGCTCCTGTTTATTTCCGGCTACGCCACCTGGCACGGCATGCGCGACTTCATCATCGGCGCCTCGAGTTCGGCGACGCAGTCGAGCGATGGCATGTCGATTTCCAACGACGTGCTGGTGGCGGGCGTCGTCATCGCGCTGACGTTCCTCATGTGGCTCGCCCTGCGCGAAACCTTCGGCCGCAACCGCCGCTTTGGCGACCGGCTCATCACGTTCGTACTTTACGCCTTCTTAGCGGTCTGGTCGATCGGCTTTGGCTACGGCTTCTGGTGGAGCCTCATCTCGGGCGAAGAAGCCACGCGCACGGGTCTGTCGGGCTTACAGGAGGACGCGCGCGATGCTAGCGCCGTGGTCGCGGCCCGTCTCGATGCGGTGCGCTCGCAGATCGACAACGTCGTCAGTTGGTCCGATGGCCAGATGTCGCGCGAAGAAACCAGTGGCGGCAGTTGCGGAAAGCCATCGGGCGCCGGCCGCGGTCCGCTCTACAATGCGCGCCGCAGCGTTCGCGATAGCATCACCACGATGCGTGACGGCATGACCAAGTCGTGGCTCGAGCCCGTGCAGGCCGACGTCGAGTTGTTGCGCCAAAGTGCGGCGTCGCTTGAAGGCGTCAACGTCGAAGAGCGGCAGAAATCGTTCGAAGGCAAGGCGTCGGAAATTCGCGGCAAGGCGCGCAACATTGCGGCGCGCTCCAACGAACTGGGCAAATCGACAGCCTCGGAAATGCGGGCACTGGCCACAACCGTCAGCGTGCCGCCCGACAAAGCCGGCTTCTCATGTTACGATCCGACGCTAGCGCAACGCTTGACGCAAGCGGCCGATCAGTCGGAGCAGCCAGCCGAACTGAAACTGCGCGAAGCCGTGTTCAATGAAGGCCCGGCCGGCGTCGCCAATGCCGTAAAGAACTTGTGGCGCAACATCGGCACCTATACGACGAGCTTGGCGAGCTACGTGACGGGATCGTCGTCAGCAGCGGTTCATACCGAAGGCGGCGAACCGATCACCGGCCGTGATCTGATCGCGCTGATGGCGACCATCGGCGTTGACCTCGGGCTACTCGTGCTCGCGATCCTCAATCCGCCGCCGGCCGAGCGCCGCCGTATGGAGGGCGCGGAAAAACGCCAGGTGCAGGATGCGATCCGCACCGTCATCAAACGAACCGACGACAAGGCCGACATGGAATGGGTGCGCCGCCACTTCATCCATCACAACAAGGCGTCGTACCTCGTCATTCCAAATCTCTACAGCGCCGATTCCGGTGACCCCAAAGAGCAGCAGCGCGCCCTTGCCATGAACCAGCTCGCGGGCGTTCTGACCGATCTAGATTTGGTGCGCTGGCCTGAAGGAGGCCGACGATGGATGTTGGAAAAGGATGAGTTGACAAAACTGCGCCTGGAAGAAGATCAACCCAGCGGTACCGATCTGACCGACGTGCGCAAGAAGTGGATCGAGACCAAGCGCGGTAAAAACAAAGACCTTGTGATGACCGAGGACGATGAGCGCTTTGCCAAGGCCGACCCGTTGCGCAACCACGGCCTGTTCTCGAAAGCCGAGCGCGCATTGAGCTTGGCAGGATGGAGCGAGCAAGCCCGCCGCGATATCGAGGTCTTCCGCGTCGTCGATCTCGACGGGCTGACGCCTCTGCTCGAAGTGCTGAACGAGGACGTGTCGAAGTTGCCTCCGTCGGCACCTTTATCCAGCGATCCTAACGCCCCGCGGACCGTCACCGACGTCACCCCCAAAGAGGGCCCGATGACTGCCATCGCGCCACCGCGTGGTTTTTTCAACAAAGACCCTGAAGCCTGACAGAGTTTAAGACGGCGTGGACAAGGACAACGGGCCCGTCAGCATCAGGTTCGCAACGGCGGCGGACGCGGCAGCATTCAGCGCCGCGTTTCGTGCCGTTATGCAGCCGCTGACCCTGTACAACGACTGGGCTAAGCGCGTCGAATTCGAGACTTACGCGGAGGCCAACGTGCCCGCGTTGCTGGCGGCGGACCCAAAATCGATCTTGCTCGCGTGCGCCGGCGGCGACATCGCGGGCTTGCTCGTGACGCGGCCCGACGACGGCCCATTATGGCTGAGCTGGTTTGGTGTGCTGCCGTCCTATCGCGGCCGGGGGCTTACCGATCAGTTGTTCGCGCGCGCGATCCACGAAGCCAAGGCTCGTGGGATCGGCAAGATCTGGTGCGATACGCGCGTTGGGAACATTTACGCCATCGCGACCATGAAGCGCCACGGTTTCACCCAGCGCTGCCGCCTCGATCACCACTGGTTCGGACTCGACTTTCTAATCTGGGAAAAATTTCTCGACTGAGCCGGCACGCCCTTAGCGGCGCACGCGGGCACCGATGCGCACTTCATCGGATTGGTAATCGCTCGCAATCTGATTGCTGTTGAAATCTACGTGCTGATAACGGCCGAACAGAATTACCTCGGGATTGACGAAGTATTCCGCACCCAGCGCCGCACGCGTCTCATCCTCCGCGAGCGTCACGCCGTCGTACTCCCGCGCCGTGTACGTGAGGCCAGCCGTGCCGACCAGATACTTGCGGAACTCATGGCGGATCTCGACGCCCGCCTGATACGACGTGACGCCAGCCGAGCCGACGGTATTGGTATCGAAAATATCGGTCTGCGCCGTGAGCAGCAACGACGTCAAATCCGAAACGCGCCATGCCAGATTGCCGTCGACCAGGAACGCCGTGATGTCGCCAAGGCGCGCGTCGTCTGGCGTTTGCGTGCCGACCCCAACGCTGACCTCGCCGCGCAGAGTCTGGCTTGTCGAGCCAAAATCGACGCCTACGCGCGTTCTCGTTCCGGTCGAGTTTCTGAAAATCAGATCGCCTTGCGCGGGCTTTTCAAAGTCGCGCTGATTGAGTTCGACTTCGGTGAAGACCGCAAACGACGGTTTGAACTCCCACGATGCGCGAACGGCCTGTTCGGTCGTCATGCTGTTGCGATCGGAATCGATCGACGGCAAAAGCCCCGTCGTGATGTCGTCGTAAGCGAGATCGGTCATCGCGCCGCGCAACTGCACCGACAGGCGGTTGAAACGGTGGTTGAGCGTCAGATTGGCCAGATCGGTCGTCACGTCAGGGCGCGTTCCTGACGTGGTCGCGTCAATGGCGCCGCGGCCTTCCTGGCGCAAATCGTGTGAGACGAGACCCTGCAGATTCGTGCGCTTGGCGATATCAAGACGGCCGCGGGCTTCGAGTGTGTATGCGTTGTCGTCTTCGCTTGGAAACGCGTCGTGGAAACTCAACGCATTGCGGACGCGAAATTCAAGCGCATGGGCGCTCCAGTCCGATACCAGCCGCGAATTCGTGATGAGGCTCGCAAACACGTCGGGCGTCGCGTCGGGAGTGCTCAGCACGTTGCTGGTCGACACGCCGGCAATTTCCGCTTCTGGAAAGTAAACAAAGCCGCCGAGCCTGATGCCGATCGGATCGTAGGGCTCGGCCCGGAACAGGCGCCCGATGCGGCGATCACTATTGACCGGATCGATGTCCTCGATTTGGAACAACAGCGGATCGTAGCCGGCAGGCTGCGTCTGGGCACTCGCGTTCTCAAACAACTCTCGCTCTTCACGCGAGCGCAGATCGACCGACGTTGGATCGACGCCATCGGTGACGGCCCGGTCCTGCTGCGGATCGAGCACGCCGTCACGCGGCATCGAGGGTTCGCTCGCGGTCAAATCCCCATCGACTGGAACGCCGCGCTGATCGGATGGCAAACTGGCATTGTCGTCATCGTTTGGATCGAGTGGATCCTCCGTTGGGTCGTCTGCTGGAATGACGTCGTCGCTGATCGCCTCGCCAGTGTCGGCAGACGGCGCGCCGCCGGGTTGCCGTGTGGCCCGGTTTGCACGCGCAGCCTGACCCGGCAAAGTTTGCCCGCTTTCCAGTTTGGACTGAGGATCAGGCCCCGTTTGCGCGCGCGCCGGCGACGCCGACAGTGCCGCGACGGCTAAAGTCGAGGCTGCGAACCCGGCAAGGAACCAGTAAAAATGACCATTAGCCGGCAACTGACGCGCCCTTGGCTTGAGTAAAACCGGGAATGAGAAAACGGGCACCGGACAGGACGCGAACCATTGGGCCATGCGTACCGTAGCGATGCGCCGGTTAACGGGTGTTTAATCGCCGAGATTGACCACGGCTGGCCCCTAAAATCGCAAGCGAAGGCGGAAAACGGCCACTGTGGCGTTGGTCGGGCGGTTGGGGTCTGATAGACACGTTGCAGAATCATGGCGAACGCAAAATTCGCGAGTAGAAAGCGTCGGCGATGCCAGCAAAGCTGAAACAAGTGCGCCCAGTCGAAGGCGGAGCGCGATCGGCGGCCAGCAAAAGTGCCGTGCGCACCCTCACCCTCGAGGGCGAAGGTCTCGACGCGCTGCGCAGTGCGCTGGCGGCTCAGATGGAACAGCCGTTCGCCGACGCGGTTGGCATTCTCAAGCATGCGCGCGGCCGCGTCATCATTTCGGGCATCGGCAAGAGCGGCCACGTCGGGCAAAAAATTGCGGCGACGTTTGCTTCGACTGGCACACCGGCCTTTTTCGTCCACCCCTCCGAGGCGTCGCACGGCGACCTCGGCATGATCACCAAGGAGGATGTCATCCTCGCGTTGTCGTGGTCGGGCGAGACGGTCGAATTGAAGAACATCATCATGTTCTCGCGGCGCTTTGGCGTACCGATGATCTCGATCACCTCGAACCGCGATTCGGCGCTGGGTCAGCAGTGCGATGTGGTGCTGGAGCTGCCCAAGGCAAAAGAAGCCTGCCCCATGGGGCTCGCGCCCACGACGTCCACCACCATGCAGCTAGCCTTGGGCGATTGCCTCGCCATTGCGCTCCTTGAAGCCAAGGGCTTTACCGCGCACGACTTCAAAATGTTTCACCCTGGCGGATCACTCGGCGCCAGCCTCAAGTACGTAGCCGACGTGATGCAGACCGGCGACCGGCTACCGCTGGCGCGCGAGACCGAACTCATGAGCACGGCCATCGTGACGATGACCGCCAAAAGCCTCGGCTGTCTCGGCGTTGTCGACGCCAAGGGCAAACTGATCGGCGTCATCACCGACGGCGACTTGCGCCGTCACATGGGTACCGATCTTTTCAACGCGACGACCGGCGATATCATGTCTCACAAGCCCAAGACCGTGCCACCGACGATGCTGACTTCGCAGGCGATCGAGATTCTCAACGCCTCGCGCATCACCGCATTGTTCGTCATCGACAAGGGCAAACCCGCCGGCCTCATCCACATCCACGACCTGCTGCGCGCCGGCGTGGCATAAGGACGTTTCGAGCCTTCGAATCCATCACCGCCGTCCTCCCGGCGAAGGCCGACCCTAGTCCCATCACAGCCGTCATCCCGGCGAAGGCCGGGATCCAGCGAGTTGCACCTTGCTGACTGTCAGCGTGCTTAAAGCACAGGGTAGACAAACTGCTCTACAAGACCCGAGGGAAGTCGCTGCAATATCGAGCGCTACTTCAAAAACCGAAGCAATATGAGGCGCCGTCATCCCGGCGCAGACCGGGATGACGGGTTTGGGCAAGCTGCTACTTGCGGTAGGCTTTTTCTAGGTTCTTGGACTTATCGAGATTTTTGGCAGCGCTTGCGTTCTTCATTTGGCCAATCTTTGCCGAGTTGACATCGGCATCGATGAAATCGGTGTCCGTCACATCGGCTCCCGAAAAATCAGCGCCGGCAACTTCACTCCCGCGCAACGTCACGCCGGTCAGATCGGCATCTTTCAGGCTCGCATATTCGAGTAGCGCGCGCGCCAAATTGGCGTTCTTCAAGTTGGCGCCTTCGAGATTGGCGCTTGAGAACACGCCGCGCATCAGGCCCATCGACTGGTTACCTTCATCGGCCGACAGATTGGCGCCTTCGAGGTTCGCCTTGACCATGCTCGAATTTGAAAAGTCGCCCGCCATCCGCGCGCCGCGCAAATCGGCGCCATTAAGGTTCGCGCCAACGAGCTGCGTGCCGAACATATTGGCCTTTTGCATATTGGCGCCGCTGAAGTTGGCTTTCAGCGCCCACACCTGATCGAGCACCACGCCCTCCAGATTGGCACCCGACAGGTTGGCACCCATCAATCGCGCCTGCTGCAGATTGGTGCGGCGCAAATCCATGTTCGACAGATCGAGACCGTTGAGCGGCTTGGCATAAAGATCGAGCTTTTCGCCAGCGGGCAGCTTGGCGATGGCGGCTTCAATGTCAGCCCGGCTCATGACCGCTTTGGTGAACTCGTCGGTCGAAAGATCGACCATGTCGATCATGCCCT
Source organism: Hyphomicrobium sp. (assembly GCA_031414095.1). Classification (GTDB taxonomy): domain Bacteria; phylum Pseudomonadota; class Alphaproteobacteria; order Rhizobiales; family Hyphomicrobiaceae; genus JANNFX01. The sequence goes on from JANNUW010000155.1 coordinate 6,710, forward strand.
GCGCGACGGCCGCGGGCGCCAGGCCGAGCTGCAAAACGCCAAGCATAACGATCGCGAACAGGCGGTTCAGATTGGCAACCGGCTTCATGACTCTGGTCCTTTATAGGAGGGGTACGCACCATCGTTGCATAGGCACAATTGGATTTGTGCCCGGACTACAGCCGTCCCGATATATCGAGTACGACGTTTAGACACGGCGAGTTTTTGGGGTATGTAACTTGGGTCACGTTCGGCGAACATTGCACCTTGAAGGCTCATGACAAACTCCATTCTCATTGACCGCTGGTTTCAGCAATTTCCCGCCATGGGCTCGTTGGCGGCCGAACATCAGGCTGTGCTGAAAGACCGGGTGATATTTCCCGAACTCGGCGCGGGTGCCACAGCCTACCGTGAAGGCTGGGATTGCCCCAATTATGTCATGTGCTTAGCCGGCGGAACGCGGTCGTTCAAAACGTCCGCTTCAGGCCGCGAGTTGCTGCTCTACCGTGTGCTGCCCGGCAGCAAATGCGTGTTCACGACCCAATGCCTCCTGGCTGGCGGCACCTTTCCCGCTGAAAGCGTCGCCGAAGCCGACACCCGATTTGCCGCCCTGTCGGCGGCGACGTTTCACGAATTGATGGGGTCGTCGCCCGAGTTCCGGCGCTTCGTGCTCGACGATTACTCCACGCTCCTGACGAGCATCCTGTCGCTCGTTGATGAAGTCGCGTTTTCCAGCCTCGATCAACGGCTTGCGCAACGCCTGTTTGCACAGGCTGACGCGCAGGGGGTTGTCGCCAAAACCCATCAGCAGCTCGCCGACGATCTGGGCAGTGTGCGCGAGGTGATTAGCCGCCATTTGAGTGAATGGGAACGGGCAGGTTGGATTCGGACGGGTCGCGGCAGTGTTCAAATTGTCGACCGTAACGCGCTCGCCAGCTACGGCGGGCACAAGCCAAACTGAGGGTGCAGCTGCGCCGTAGACGGTTAGCGGCAGTTGGGCTATTGGCGGGAATTGGGCCACAGTTGGCGGACATTTTAGACAGAGCGCAAGAAACGCCGCCAGGGCTGCTAATGTCATCCTGGCGACGCAACATCAGGCGTTATCGCACCGTTGGTGCCACGGCCCGTTGGCTCTGGTGCGTTGCATGTCTCGACCGCGTTGGCACGAAATCAGTGGAGGTTGTCGCTCGTGTTTCAAACTCGCATCAAGGGTATCCGGCCAGCGCGCTACCGGAGCAGCGTCGTCGCAGGTGCTGCGATTTTCGCAATCCTGCCCATGACGGCGGCGTCCGCTGGCGTGCTCGACGGCTTGGACGGCAGCTGGGCAGGTGGCGGCAGCGTCACGTTCGATGGCGGCGCTAAAGAAAAACTGCGCTGCAACGGCTACTACAAAAGCGGCGGCGAGGATCTCAGCATGGCCATCAAATGCGCCAGCGCCAGCGGGGCGAAAATCGAACTGCGCGCTACTATGAAAAATGCCGGCGGGAAAGTTTCGGGCGCTTGGGAAGAGCGCACCTATAATGCCGGGGGCGATATTGCGGGCTCGGCATCCGCGGGCAATTTAAAAGTCGGCATCACCGGCACCATCACCGGCAGTCTGTCGTTGGCGTTTTCGCCGTCGAGCCAGACAGTCGCCATTTCGACAACGGGCTCGACCCTACGCACCGTCAACATCAGCTTCAACCGCAACTAATCAACTTCATTGAGATGAGCTGGCCTTCTGCGGGCGCTTGACGCTGGGCCGCTAGCCGCCGCGCGCAATATCCGCTGCTGCGCCTAAGTCTTTGACCACTTTCGGCGGCACGCCCGCCAACGCCGCCGCGCAGCTAGGCTCCATAAGCTTGTCGAAAATGCCGGTGAGGTCGCCTTTGAACTGCGGCGTCTGCGCCCGGCGCGCAACGCCGGTTGCAACGGCGCCTGAATTCCAGCGCGCGCGGCACATCATTTTGCCGAGGTATTCGGTCAGGTGGCCTTTGAGGACATCGGGCGCCATCGATTGCGACAGCAGCGGCATGCCCTGCCAGCGCGCGAGATCAGGGTGCGCCGTCCACGCCTGCGACTTCACGGGATCGAGGAGCGGTTGCAACACTTCGCTCAGACGTTCAGCGACACGGCGCACGGGCATGGTCTTGATCATGCGTGTCAGGTTGGCGGCGTCGTTTTCTTCCAGCGGTTTGATGGCGAGCTCATTATAGTCGGCAACGCCGCCGGCTTCGAGCACGGGGATATTCGTCATCCACAGGCTGGCGCCATGAAAATCGGCGGCCGGCACGCTGGCGCCGCTCATGTCGGCACCCTCGAGATGAGCTTGCTGGAACGTGCTCGCGTCGAGCTGCGCGTCCTTCAAGACAGCGCCTTGCAGATGCGCGTAACTCAACAACGCGCCTTGCAGACTAGCGGATGAGAAGTCGGCGCCTTGCAGCTGCGCGCCGGTCAAATCGGCGCCCTGCAGCGAAGCGATGAGAAACATCGCGCCCTGTCCCGAGATGCCGCCGGTCATGTTCGCCTTATCGAGCTTCGCGCTCGAAAAATCGGCCCCGGTGATCAAGGCGTAGGCGAGATCTGCCTCCACCATGTTGGCATCGTTGAGCTTCGCCGCCCGCATATCGACGCCACTCATGTGCGCGTTGCCGAGCTGGGCGCGCGTAAAGTTGGCGCGTTCCGCCGACGTGCAACGGGCCTTGGCGCGGTCTTCGCTCAATAACAGTTCGTTGACATCGGCGCATTGCAACCACGCACCACGCAAGTCCGTGCCGCTGAGGCTCGCGTCGTCGAGGTCAGCCCCGGTCAAGTCCGCCTGATGCAAGTCAGAGCGATCGAGCTTGGCGTAACGCAAATCGCGATTGCGCAGCTTGAGGCTCGGTTCGCCGGGCGTCAGGTCCTTGTCGGCTACCAGGTCCGTGTCGACGACCACGATGTTGCGGCGGAATACACCAAACAGCGATCCGTCGGCCTCGGCCGACATGAACGGCCACGCAAAGCCGCCGGCATAACGCTGACCGCCTTCGCCGTCGGTCCGGCCCGCGATCGAATGCGTGAAGCGATCGAGCGCTTCGCCCGGAATCGTCGCCACAAAAAACGAAAACAGAGCAACGAGAGCCAGCACGATCGTCGTCGCGACGAAGCTGAACGGATGCGCCGCAGTCGTGCGCAGGAAAGCATGGGTGAAAGACGTCTCGGCCCGCATCAAAAACACGCCGATGGCAATCAGCATCGCAATGTCGGCGAGCAGCGCGAAGCGATGGGTCCACGTGATTGCGACGTCGTGATAGGGCAAGAACACGACCTGCACATAGAGCAGCAGCACGACCGGCAGCACGACCAGGGTCAGCCATGACATACCATGCAGGAAACCGCTCATGATCATGCTTCGCTGCGGCCCGGCGATTGCCTGCACGAAGAAAAAGTTATTGAGCTCCAGGCGCAGCGGATGCGTGCGCTGATCGCTGATCTCCAACAGGCGCACAGCTTGGTCAAACTCGAGGGTCTCTTTGGCCAGCAGCACGAGTTGCGACACGACACCCAAATGCATGAGCACCAGGATCACGGTTGCGAACTGAAAAAACTGGGTGAGCTGAATCTTGACCTGCAGGATCGGCAGCTCGACCGGCGTTTCGAGCAGCAGATCGGTATGCGTGACGCCGGCAACGGCAATCATCAGATACGTCATGATGGCGAGAAAAATCAGCCAACCAGTATGGGCGGTGTCCGACGAGTGATTGACCGCTTCGAGCAGGCTATAGGGGTTGACGGGGGTTTCGACCTCCGCCGTGCTGCGTCCCAGATCGGTCATATGCCCCTCGAACCCCAGATTACACACGTCTCAACATTGCTGGGGTCAGAGCTTGACGAAAGACGACCGACCGCCCGCCATCTTACGTGGCAGCTCGCGACTGGCTGGCTTACGACCCCTGGCCTTCAGTGACCAAACCTTAGCGTGAAAAGTGTGGCGGTGGTGCCACTCATCGCCGCAAATGGTTCACGTCGGGGTTAAGTGGGGCAACCCAGCTGCGACTTATCAGGCTGCTGAATGTGAACACCGTCGTTGAAAAGGCGGCCGGCTTCCGGCAACGTGCCATCACATGTTGCGATGCGCGGCCGATCGTCGGCACGACGGTCTCGCCGGCATGACTTAGATCCGCTAGCTCGTTAATTCAGGTTCACCGCAACCGTGTACAACTGCAAAAAATGCCCTGGCTATTGCTGCTCTTATCCCGTTATCGAACTCGATAAGCGCGACGTCGAGCGCTTGGCCAAGCACCACAAGATCACGTTCGATCAGGCGCGCGCCAAATTCACCAAGGTTGCGCATGGCCGACCCTACGCCATGCGGCGCAAAAAGGACGTGCACTTCGGCCGCATCTGCCGCTTCTTCGATACCGAAAAAAGGTGCTGCACGATCTACACGGCGCGGCCAGCCGTTTGCCGCTCATTCCCCGGCGAGGGCCGTTGCGGCTATTACGACTTCTTGACATTCGAACGCCGCGCGCAAAACGATCCGGCCTGGGTCGCCGTCACGACCAACGCGGGCTGACGGATTGATGGATCGCGGCAGCGACCCTTATTTCTTGCGGAACTGATCGAGGCTGACGATCTCGGCGCCGCCGCTGTTGGCCGGCTTTTCTTCGACCGATTTGATCGCCGACACCTGCCCCTCGGACGTGGCGCGGGCCGACTCGATCGTCGATAGAGCAGGCACCACCGAGACGGCGGGCCGCGACGACGGCGTCATGGCGACCGGCGAGCCCGATACGCCGGCATCTTCCCGATCGGCGGTGCGTGGTTTTTTCGGCGGCTTAGCCTTGCGGGCGGCACGCGGAGTGCGTCCGTCGACGCCAGCCAGCGAAGGCCGAACGCCTGCCGGTAAGCCGTCGCCGGCTTCGCTGCCATCGGGCTCTTCGAATTGCAGACCGTAGCGCACTGAAGGGTCGAAGAAGACTTTGATCGCCGCAAACGGAACGACCAGACGCTCGGGAATACCGTCGAACGTCAACTTCACTTCGAAGCGGTCTTCGCCGACCAGCAAATCCCAGAACCTGTGCTGGAGCACGATCGTCATCTCGTTTGGGTATTTTTCTTTGAGACGTTTGGAGATCGAGCTTCCCGGCGCTTCGGTGTCGAATGAAATGTAGAAGTGGTGATCACCCGGCAAACCGGTCTTGGCCGCACGCTGCAGAACGCTGCGGACGACGCCGCGCATCGCATCCTGCGCCAACAGTTCATAATCGATTGTCGGCCCTGCCGTCATGCGCGTTCCGTCTCAATGCTTGGCTTCATGCTTGGCTACAGGCTGGTAGTTAAGCTTAAAGGCTTTTGCCGTTTTTTTAAAAACAGCACAAGACCAAAGCAGCAACAACAGGACGTCCCGGTGGCTAACCTCGAAACGCGCCGTGAAAAAAAGTGGAGGGCTTTCTGTTGCCCGGTGCCCTCCGGACCGCGCCTTACCCGGCTAGGGGCAAGGGCTTTAGTTCAGGCTTTTCGCACCGCATTACGCAGCGAGAGCAGCCTCAGCATAGTTGTCATTGGCAACTATTCTGAATGACCCGATAACGGCGGTATCATGCCGGGCAAAAGCTAAATCCTTTACACCCTCGTCGATCCTATTTCGCCCCCATGTTGCTGGCGCCCTGTGACTCTCCTCCGGAGAGCCGGCCGCAGGGCGCGGAAGCAAAAGTTGGTGGAGGCGCCGGGTACCGCCCCCGGGTCCGAATGGCTTATTACGACCGCGTTTATCACCATAGCCGGACGAATCCGGCACACTTGATATAGGCCCTATGGAGCGCAAAAAAAAGGCTTACCTTGAGATTGGCTGCGTGCAGTTGTCCTACCGTGCCCTCGCCCCGTGAGCCCCCGTGCCCTAAACCAGAAACGGATTGCTCTGGCGTTCACGGCCAATGGTGCTCGCGGGACCGTGACCACATAGGAACTGCATGTCGTCGCCGAGTGGAAACAGCTTGGTTTTAATGGCATTGATCAGCGCATCGTGATCGCCGTAGGGAAAATCGGTGCGCCCGATCGAACCTTGAAAAATTACGTCGCCCGCAAACATGAACTTCTGCGCCCGGTTGACCATCACGACCGAGCCCGGCGAATGGCCGGGGCAATGCAGAATTTCAAAAACGTGTCCGCCGACGCTGACGGTGTCGCCCTCGTTGAGCCAACGATCCGGTGTGACGTTTTTCGCCGGGATATTGTAAGCCGCACCTTGCTTTTCGAGGTTGTCGAGCAAGAGCTTGTCGGCACGGTGCGGACCTTCGATCTTGACGCCAAGGGCATTGCGCAAGTCTTCAGCGCCACCCGCATGGTCAATGTGGCCATGCGTCAGCAGGATCTTTTCAATCGTAATGCCAACCTGGGAGATCGCGGCCCGGATATCATCGAGATCGCCACCCGGATCGACGACGGCACCGGCCCTGCTCGCCTCATCCCAGATCAGCGAGCAGTTCTGTTGGAACGGCGTGACGGGAATAATCGCAACTTTGAACGTCGCAGGGCGGCTGTCCGGCTGAGCAGTCATCAGGCGCGTCCTTGCTGATTCTGGGATTTTCACGCCAGCTACCGGCTAGAACTGGCACCACGGATGACGTCCCTGGCCAATTCAGTCGGCGCTGTTGCGTTCGCGCTTTTCGATCTTGGCGGCACGCTTCTCGGCATTTTTGGTTTTGCGCTGTTTGGCTTGTATAGCCTTGCGGCGCGAGTTCGACATGGTTGGCATTGCAAATCCTCCGTGAAGCCGGGTTATAGAACCATCGCGCGATAACTTGCAAGGCGGCGCGCTCTTGGCCATGGTTCCAACTGATGTCGCCCACGAACCCGCCGGACCGCCCCATGCAGCTGCGAACAATGCGCTACGCCAAAATCGAAGGCACCGAGGTCATGGTGCAGGTCAATACGCCCGTAGAGGCCAAGGCCGCCATCAAGGAGCTGCGGCACCGCAAGAAGGAGCTGGGGCTGTTAAAAAAGCGTCTCCTGCGCCAGCAGCGCGATGCGCAAGCCGCTGCGGACAAGAAAGAAGCGGCACAAAGCCGCAAGATCAAAAAGGGCGGGTTCACGAGCTTTGCAACGCGCGTCTCACGGGTGTTCAACCGCTCGCCGGCACACACAGCCGATCTCGCCACCATCGAACACGATTTGCGCAACCTCGAGCAGGTCGCCCACAATATTGAAAGCTGTGTACTGCAGATCGAGGGCCGCTTGTTGAAGTAGGTTCGCTTTGGAAGCCGTGCGGCTGTACAGTCAGCTTGCGCCGCCCATTAATCCGGCGAGTCCAAAATAGGCTATCCCCGACAGGGTGCCGATGTAGCCGAGCATCAGCAAAGCTGCGAAAATTTTGTCACCGCGCGCGATGGCGCGTTCATTGTCTTCTGTCTTGCCGACCCACGAGGTCGAGACCACGCGCACCAGCGACAGGATGATGAACGCGTAGGACGCCAGATAGACCTTGTCGATCATCATCAAGTAGTCGACCTCAGGCAGCGACGACCCGCCCGATAACTGCAGCGCGACGAGCGTCAGCAACGCCGTAATGCCGAGCCCAATGCGGCCATCCACAAAAAACGGCCGCACGAAAAAGACGAGCGAGGCGCACAAAATGATCAGAAAAACCGGTACGAATGTTTTGACCGACAGCGCCGTCAAAGGCCGCGTCACCGGCACCGAAACAATTCCGCGCGAGTAGGTCTCCAAACCCGACGACGTGATGTCGCCGAAATTGGTCGGATAGGCGTTGCTGACGATCTCCAGACGCGGCGTGCCGATTTTGAAACCGGGCAACGTCACGGCTGGATTGATGGCAACCGCAATCCTGTCGGGCACATAGATTTGATCCGCAGCAGAAGCCACCGTGTCTTCGAACACGATGCGCAAGACCTGCTCGTCGAACGGATAGTTTTCAAGCTGAAATTTGGCCGAGAACCGGCCTTGGTTGCGAATGATGGTGTAGCGAGAGCCATCCGGCATCGCTTTTGGTTCTTCATAAAGATTGTCGCGCACGTGGTCGTTTGGCGTGAACCGGTTCATGAATTCCAACGATTTGTTGGGTGAGGCGTCAGACTTGTTCCAGCGGAACCATACGTAAAGATCAACCGCGTAGCTGTTGGTGCGAAAATCGAGTTCCTGAATGTCGTTGATGTAGACGCCGGTTGTCACTTCTCCCGGCCCCGGAGGTTCGGCTGCGACCGCCGCTGCCTCGATGGCTTCTGTCGCAGAAGGAGCGGCCTGCGATTGCGGCTTTGATGTTTCTTGCGCAACGCTGCTCAACGGCACGGCGAATAGAAAACCTGAAAACAATGCCAGAAAAAGTGAAATGCCTTTGGCAGAGTTCCATTTGACCGCATAGCGCGAGGCAGCATCCCGCGCGCCAACTTCCGAACGCTGATGGATACTTGGACGGATCCCAGCCTGCGCCGGGATGACGGGCTTAAAAACATGCGCACTGCCAGCAGCCATTTCGTATGCAGGATTGCATAAGCGCGGCGCTGCGAACGCGCCCGCTGCGCGCCAAATGGTTTGTGTCATGTTCCGCCCCCGGCCGGCTTTGCTTGGCCAGGGCACCCTAGCCGGTTGTCTGGCCGGATCAAAGCGTACCTATCGGCAAGGCACCTTCTACGGATAGTCCTTACGCGGCGGTCAGCTTTTTCAAGATATCGTCGGAGATATCGAAGTTGGCATAGACCCTTTGCACGTCTTCATCGTCTTCGAGGGCTGCAATCATTTTCATAATGGTGAGCGCGTTGTCCTCGTCAACCGGGGTCGTAAGGTTAGGCCGCCAGACGGTTTTGACGCTCGATGCCTCACCGAGTTTGGTTTCGAGGGCGCCGGCGATAGTGCCTAAACTATCGAACGGGCAAACAATCACATGCTGGGCACTGTCGGACTGGACATCGTCGGCACCGGCGTCGATGGCGGCTTCGAGCACCGCATCGGCCGAGCCGGC
>JANNUW010000156.1:0-6945 GCA_031414095.1 Hyphomicrobium sp.
TCAGGATTGACCAGCGTCGTGCCGATCGGACGGCCGGGATAGGTCTGCTCCTGGTGCATGCGAATGGTGCCATACAATCCGTTGTTGGCGACAATCACGACGATGTTCAAGCCGTACTGCACTGCTGTTGCCAGCTCTGGCAGTGTCAACATCAGGCAGCCGTCGCCCGCAAAGCAGACGACCGTGCGGAGCGGGTACATAATTTTGGCCGCGATGGCAGCGGGCAGTCCATAGCCCATCGATCCAGAGGCAGGTGCAAGGCAGGTCCCATAGGCCTTGTAAGCGAAATGGCGATGGACGAACTGAGCGTAATTACCAGCGCCGTTGGTCACGATCGCATCTTCAGGTAGCGCGTCAGACAGCATGGCCACGACCTGGCCGAGGTCGACGGCCGTGCGCGGCCGTGGCGACACGGCGGGCACGAGAGACGTCTCGAGCGCTGCGTGCATTTCGCGCCGCAACGAACTCCAGGGCTTTGCGGCGGGCGGCTCCAAGACGCGCAGGGCTCCTGCGAAGGCCGGTGCGCCTGCGACGATGGCGAGATGGGTTTTGTGCCGGGCGCCGATCTCGTCGGCGCTGGGGTGAATGTGGACCAGCTTCTGGCGCGGTTCAGGGCTCGTAATCAGCGTGTTGCCAGCCGTCGTCACCTCGCCCAAGGGGGCACCGGCCACGATCAGAACATCGGCGATGCGCAAGCCCGCAGCGAGTTTCTTGTCGAGCCCGAATCCCAAATGGCCCACGTAACCCGGGTGGCGGTTGTCGAAATAATCCTGGCAGCGAAACGAGGCCGCGACCGGCAGATCAAAGCGCAGAGCGAAGGCTTCGACCTGCTTTTTGACGCGCGCCGTCCAGCCGGGCCCGCCCACAATCATCATCGGGCACTGAGCCTCAGCCAGAAGCGATTCCAAATTCGCCATGGCGTGAGGACTGGGCGCCGCTTCGGCGCTGGCCCCGGGCAACATCACTTCGGCCTCGCAGGGCGCGTCGAGCACATCCTGCGGCAGTCCGACGACCACCGGGCCGGGCCGCCCGGCCTTCGCGGTTTGGTAGGCGCGCGCCAGTACGGCTGGGATGTCGCCACCTTGCCTTACGATGGTGGTCCACTTTGCGACGCCGGAGAAAAGCGCGGCCAGATCGATCTCCTGAAAGGGCCGCAAGCCGTCCAGCGCGGTCGGCGGCAGTCCCACGAGCAGGACCAGCGGGGTCTCGCCCTGATCAGCCACATAGAGTCCGCTGACGGCATTGGCTGCACCAGGTCCGCGCGTGACCATGACGACGCCGGGCTCGCCCGAGAGCCGGGCGGACGCTTGCGCCATCATGGCGGCAGCGCCTTCGTGACGGCACACGACGCAGGCGATGCCGTCGCTGTCGTAAAGCCCGTCGAGTACGGCGAGGAAGCTTTCGCCGGGCACCATAAACACCGTGCGGGTTCCGAGCGCCGACAATTGTTCGGCGAGTAATTTACCACCGTGACGCATAACCGGCCGCAATTGAACCTTCTAAGCTAAGAAACACGCTTGAAAAAAGCGGTTCCACCTTGTGCAAAGGCCGCATCCATTGAGCGCAACCGATGTTCTAACGCCGGGGCCGCGCAACGCGATAGGGTTATTGGACGATAGGGTTACGAGGGTTGAGTTGGCCGGAGGACAAACGGCCCGAGCGGCTGACCGGCCTCGACCTAGGTTCTGCCCAAGCGCAAGAAGGGCATAAGGCCGCCTAAGTCGGCCGGTATAAATCGGCTGACAACAGCGACGTGCAGGGCGGTTGAGTTGGAGACAGTATGACCGATCGTATTTGTGCGATATTCTGCGCGTTGGTCATGGTCTTGACGATGCCAGCGTTGCTGCCAGCAGATTGGAGCGCCGCGCACGCCAAAAAAACGCGGCAGAAAATTAAAGTCGAGAAGTCCCGCCGGCCGTCGGTTGCCGCGCGAGCCAGTTCTTCCCCAACGTCGCTGGCTGCCGTTCTGCCGGCCAGTCCAGCGCCTGTAGCTCCCGCGGTGCCGATGGTCTTCACTTGGCCGTTGATCCTAACGCTCAGCACCGACCGTCCCAGCTACAACCCCGGGGATCTGATGACCATCGCCGCAGTCGCTGACGCGGCCTGCGATCTGACGCTTGTCAGCATCGATCGCGATGGCTTTGCCGTGGTCCTGTTTCCCAACGGGTATGAGCCCGACAATCTAATGAGCGCTGGGGTGCCCAAGACCATCCCGCGCGTCGACGCGGCGTATCAACTGCGGGCCAAACTGCCGGGCACTGAAACGCTGCTCGGCATCTGCGCGCCGCCGGGAACCCGCCCGCGCGGCATCGTGGCGGATTATGAGCGCTACCGCTTCACACTGATCGGCGATTGGGCCGAATTCACGGGCACGGTGGCGCAGCGCGAAGCTGAAATCGTTCGGGCAGCGAAAGACGCGCAACGCAAACGCCGCCGACGTGAGGCGCCGCTCGCACCACTGTTGCCGCCGTCCGACCCGCCGAGCCAGGGCCGCACCCTTTTGCTCGTACAGGTGAACGAGGCACCTTGAGCCAAGCGTCGAACGAACTCTATTCTTCCTCTTCGTATTGTCGCAACAGGCTCAACCCGTAGATGGTTCCGGCCACAATGGAGCCGGCGGCCAGGATGGAGCCTATTGCGAGGGTCGACACTCCCGATATCCCTTGGCCGATGCTGCATCCCATAGCCAGCACGCCGCCAATACCCATCAGCGCGGCGCCGAACATGTGTCGCAACGTATCGGCGCGATCGGCAAAACTCCTCAGATCGAATCTGCGGTTGAAGAAGGCCGAAAGCGCGCCGCCCATAAAAGTACCAAAGACGCTGGCGATCCCAAATCCAGGCAGGCCAAGCGCCGTCGAGCGCTCCAGCCAATCGACAGCATCGGCAGACGGTTTGACAAACGACAACCCGACAGGCGCTTGCACGCGCTCGGCCAGTTCGTCGTAGGCAAGGCCGGTGAGCGCCCACGACGCCGCGACGAGGAGCCCGATGCCGGCGCCGAGAATCAGGTGGCGGGGCGAGCTGCGAAAAGGTTTGTCAGTGAAGCACTTCAAGAGCAGTGCGAGCGCGATCGCGAACGGCAGCACGAGGCCGCTGACGGTTTCGCTCATGCCCAACCCCGAGGCCACATCGGATAACTGCTGGCCCTGAAATGGTAGAGTAAGCGAGGTCGCCGACTGCAATCCCGCTCTCAGTGGCGCGATCACGCCGCTGATCGTCATCGAGGCGAACAAGCCCGCGACCAGGATCGTCAAGCCAGAGCGCAGATCGCCGGCGCTCGCCCGCACCAGATTGCGGCTGATGCATCCGCCCGAGAGCACCATGCCCAATCCGAACATCAGGCCGCCGAGGATGTGCGTGAGCCAATTGAGCCTTGGCCCGGCGTAAAGCGTTTGCTTGGGGTCGAGCGCGCCGGTGTGCGAGAGCACGGCGACCGCGATGATGGCGGTGGCGGCCGCGAGAGCCCACGACCGCATGCCGCGCGCGTCCTGGATCAATTTCCAGTTCGCAATCGAGCCCATGGTGCAGAAATTCAGCCGATGCGTCAGGTAGCCGAACGCGATCCCGATCAAAAATCCGCCGGTGGCGAGACTTTGCGACGCGTTGGCCGTGAGAAACGCCTTGAGCTCAGTCATGAGATGTCGGCTCTAACAGCATAGCTTTACGGGGTGCTCTCAAACGGGGTGCGAAACACGAAGGTACGCTTGCCGCTTTGGGCTGTTGAGAGCAAGCGGCTTATTTTTTGGCTACAACACCTTACCCGGGTTGAGGATGCCATGGGGATCGAGCGCTGCTTTGATCGCGCGCATGAGGTCGAGGTCGATGGGGGCCTTAATGCGTGCAAGTTCATCGCGCTTCATGCGGCCGATGCCATGCTCAGCCGAAATCGAGCCGCCAAGCTCCGTCACAAGGCTGTGCACCGCGTGCGAGATACCGTCCCACATTGCCAGAAACGAGGCCGTGCCGGCGCCGGTAGGTTGGGAGACGTTGTAATGGATATTGCCGTCGCCGAAATGACCGAACGGCACTGGCCGCGCGCCCGGGCACAACCGTTCGACTAGTGCGTCAGCTCTTTCGATAAACGTTGCGATCATCGAGACCGGCACCGAGATGTCGTGCTTGATCGATCCGCCCTCCGGCTTTTGGGCCGCCGAGATTGTTTCGCGTAAGTTCCAAAGGTGACGGCTTTGAGCGATGCTGCCGGCGATGACGGCGTCGCCGATAAGCCCGCGAGACGTCGCCTGTTGCAAGCACAGTTCGAGCTGGGCGCGCGCCCGATCGGCCTCGTGGGCCGAAACTTCGATCAGAACCGACCAGCGGGGACACTTCGCGAACGGCGCGCGCGCGCCCGAACCGTGCTTGATTGCGAATGAAAGTGCGCGCTCGGATATGAATTCGAAGGCCGTCAAACTTGGTCCCAACGCGCTTTGCACGCATTTGAATAAATCGGCGACGCAGCGCAGGCCTTCGCAGGCCACAAATGCAGTCGCAACGTCCTTGGGTTTGGGCCACAACCGCAGCGTGGCCGCGGTGATGATGCCGAGCGTGCCTTCAGAGCCGATCAGAAGGTTCTTTAAATCATAGCCGGTGTTGTCCTTACGCAGCGAGTTCAGGCCATTCCAGATGCGGCCGTCAGCCATCACGGCTTCGAGCCCCAGGACTTGTGCGCGCGTGTTGCCGTAGGCGAGAACGGCGACGCCGCCAGCGTTGGTCGCGATGTTGCCGCCGATACAGCAGGAGCCCTCTGACGCCATACTCAACGGAAACATCAGGCCGGCTGCCTCCGCCGTTGCCTGTACGTGGGCGAGCGTGACACCCGCCTCGACGGTGACGGCGCCGGCAGCCTCATCGAGCGATCGCACCGTTTCGAGCCGCGCGAGCGAGAGCAGAATTTCGTGGCCATTTTCATTGGGGATCTGCCCGCCGACGAGGCCCGTGTTGCCCGATTGCGGGACGATGCCGACCTTCGCCTCATGACAGGCTGTAACGATGGCCGACACCTCGGCGACACAACCGGGTTTCAACACGACGGGCGTGCGGCCTTGGTATCGTCCGCGCCATTCCGTCAGATAAGGTGCCTGGCCCGCCGCATCCGTGATTGCATATTGCGCGCCGACAATAGAGCTCAGCTCCGCAAGCAGCGTTGCGGAAGGGGCCTTGAGCGCGGTCTGTTGAGGGATTTTCATATCGAGTTATGAAACTGGTCCGGCACAGTCAGTTGCTTCCCATGCCGTCATCCCGGCGAAGGCCGGGATCTGGCGTGCTTCAAAATGTGAATCTGTAGAGTTTTTATTCGAGCGTTGTGCTTTCGTCGGGACACCGGATCCCGGCCTCCACCGGGATGACGGAGGTGAGGTGGGTAAAACTGAGACAAGCGCCGGGGTCACGATAGCACAGTTGCGCACGCTTGGCGCGGTGCGGCCGCCCGCTTGAGGCGGTCGTTGATGGCTTCGCCAAGTCCGTCGCCTGGAATTGGCATCACGGCGATGGACCGGCATTGCGTCGCATCGAGCCAGCGCAGCGCCGCAAAAAGGTTCGAGGCGGCTTCGATCAAATCGCCGCCTGGACTGAGATTGAACGCTGGCCCGCTGGTGGCAAGCGGTACGGGTCCAAAGGCGAGCAAGGCTTCACCGGGCAGCACTGCCGACGCGGCGAGGCGGATTGCAGCGGCGGGCGCGTAATGACTGGCGAGTTGGCCCGGTGATTGGGGATGAGCGCCGCCGTCGAGGCTGCGGGTCAAGCGAGATCCGAGCACGGCTTCGATGGTCTCGGCCGGTACGGCTCCCGGGCGCAGCAGGATCGCGCCATCGCCGCTGGCGTCGACCACCGTGCTCTCGATGCCGTGGGCGGTGGCGCCGCCATCGAGAACCATGGAGACCTTATCGCCGAGATCAGCGCTCACGTGCCGGGCCTGGGTCGCGCTCACGTGTCCCGATCTGTTGGCAGACGGCGCCGCGAGCGGCCGATCTGTTTCGACAAGCAACGCCTGCGCTAGAGGATGATCGGGCACGCGCAGCGCCACGCTGTCGAGCCCGGCTGAGACCAAATCCGACAAACCGCTCGTGCTCCGCCGCTTCAAAACGAGCGTCAAAGGGCCTGGCCAAAAGGCCCGCGCCAGGGTTCGGGCCAGCGGCGTGACGTGCCCGAGTTTTTCCGCATGTGCGAGGCTTGGCACATGTACGATGAGGGGATTGAATCGCGGACGGCCTTTGGCTTCGAAAATCCGCGCTACGGCCTGACCGTTGGTGGCATCGGCGCCGAGCCCGTAGACGGTTTCGGTCGGGAACGCGACCAGTTCACCGGCGCGCAATGCGTGTGCGGCGGCAGTCACGGCTTTGGCACTCGCTGGCATCACCACCATAAAATTCGTATCTATCCTCGACACTGTTCGGGCACAGGGAAATCAATTCTCGATGCCGTAGGCTGGGTCAAGCTCTTCGCGCGACTCAACGGCTGGCTCCGCCCGTGGATTGTTGGGTCGCGCTCCGCTTGACCCAACGTTTCCCCCATGAATTGAATCACTCTGTGCTCTAATGTCTTGCTTTAGAGTCTGATCCAACGTCTGGGAAGCGAACCAAAGTGCTCGCATCCCTGCCGATCAGGCTCGTGATTCCGGTTGCCCGGTGGAGGCCGTGTCTTGACCTACGAAGCTCCAGTAGACGACATCGTGTTTGCCCTCAAGGCGGCCGCGGATTTGCCGCAACTCATGGACAATATCGGTGCGCCGGACCTCGATGAGGATACCATCCGCGCAATCCTGGGCGAAGCCGGGCGCTTTGCAACCGATATACTCGATCCGCTGAACCGGAGCGGCGACAGGGCTGGTTCGCAGCTCCTCGCCGGCGTCGTTCAAACGCCGCCGGGCTGGAAGGACGCCTACGATCAGTTCGTGGCCGGCGGGTGGACGGCGCTTGCGTGCCCGGCCGAATATGGCGGGCAGGG
>JANNUW010000157.1:0-9828 GCA_031414095.1 Hyphomicrobium sp.
ACCGACGCTTGCAGCATCAAATGAAAGCCGCCTAATCTCAACCACAACCGAGCCAGAAACTCCGTTCGTTCAAACCTCTCATTGCCGCAAAGCATTTGAAGACGGACACATCGAAAAACGACGATTGCAGCATCAAATATAAGCCGCTTAAACTTGAAACCAGATGAGCCAAACCCTCCACTAACTCAAGCCACCAACTATCTCAAAGCATTCGAAGACGGACATGCGGCTCCCAAAACAGAAGCGGCACAATCGAGAGCCGTATGCACCGCATACTACGACTACGGCCACGGCAACGTCATCCTGCTGTACGACATCGGCTTATCATATTGCAGCGGCATTCCATTTTCCCCAACGACCTGCCTCTACAGCAGCTAGAAAATCGGAGACTAATAAGTTAAAGAGCAGCGGCTCTTCAAAATTTAGCGTATGACCGCACATAGGCAGCACCGAGAGGCCGGCAAATGGCGCATGATCGCGAATGAAGCGCGATGCCTCTGCTGCGGGAAAGTCCTGATCACCCACCATGACGAGGATTGGCATCTGCAACCGCTGGATTTCCTCTTTCAACTCGGTTACCGGCCTGCGCTTCATCAACACATTGCGCATGAGATTGGCGCAGCCAATCGGAGAAAAGGTTCGCATCATCTCGACAAAATGCGACCAACCGCGCGGGTCTTTGTCTTTGAAGATCACACGCTGGGGCGCATTGACCACATTGGCGACGATTCCTTCGGCACCACTACGTTCAATGTCATCGGCAAACTTGCTTGCGCCAACGAGCCAACGCTCGCGATCAAAAGTGCCGGCACCAGCGCCAGCAACAATGAGCCCGGCCACCATAGCAGGGTGCGATACCGCAAAATTGAGCGCCACGTTGCCGCCGGTAGCAAGCCCCGCGACATGCGCCCGAGTGATCCCGAGGCTTGTCATCAGCTGCCGAAGATCCTCGATGATAAGATCCTGCGTAAACGCAACGGCGTCCTTGGGAACAGAGGAGGGCGGATATCCCCTGTAATTGAAAGTTACGACACGGTAACGACGAGCAAAATGTCGCACCTGGAGCTCCCACGACCGCATGTCACCCGCGAACTCATGGCAGAATATCAGCGGGAAGCCGGTGCCCGTCTCCTCGTAGTAGAGCTCGACGCCATTCAACGGTAGCTTGGGCATGGTAGAATCCTCGTTCTGTCAGCATGGCAAGTCGAGTGCGCGCTCGACCCAACGCCCAACCTCGAGGAGGCGCTCGTCCTCGTACTGGCGGGCCACCAACTGGAGTCCGAGTGGAAGTCCATTGGGTCCATTGCCGACTGGCACCGTGAGGGCAGGGGTGTATCCAGCCGTCCAGAGCACGTTGAAGGTTATTGGACCAGTGTCGGCGAGCCCTAAAGGCGGCTCGCCCGGCGAACTCGGCGTAACCAGGGCGTCGATGCCCTCAAGGTCGGTGTCGAGCCGCGCGCGCATGTGTTCAATGCGGCGGCGTGCCGCGATATAGGTTTCGAGGGAAATTTGGCTGCCTTCCGCGACAATCGCGTGCACTGCCGATGAGACGCTCTCCGGATTGTGAGTCCGATCATAGGCGAACAGACGTGCGGCCTCGAACTTATTGATCGTCCAAATTTCATCGAGCAGCGATTTTGCGTCACCGGCGACAGTAAAGTCGATCACCTTGGCTCCTCCCTGGGAGAGCCGCTCGACGCTATCCTCAATCATCTTGCGCATCGCCGGCTGCGCTTCGTCCCAGAACGGAGTGCGGCAGAAACCTAGCCGTGGCGGACACTGATCCGAAGAGATCGGCCGGAAGCGGATGCCGAGAAGCGCGGCACGGTAGAGGGCAATATCATCCAGGGTCCGGGCCATGCAGCCGAGCGTATCAAACGTTTCTGCGAGATGTCGCACGCCGGAAAGACTGAAGAAATTGAAGGTCGGCTTCAGGCCGTACACACCGCAATACGAGGCTGGGCGTATCACCGAACCGCCTGTCTGGGTTGCAATCGCCAGTGGCACCATGCAGTCCGCGACCGCGGCTGCTGATCCACTGGACGAGCCACCGGGCGAGTAGCAACGGTTGTGCGGGTTCGAAGTTTTTCCGGCCTTTCGGAAGGCGAACTCTGTGGAGACCGTCTTGCCGAGGATAATCGCTCCTGCAGCACGCGTTTGCGAGACACAGACAGCATCCGCGGGAGGTCGGTATGAATGGTAGATTAGCGACCCAAAGCCCGTTGGCATGTCGGCAGTTTCGACGATGTCCTTGATGCCCACCGGCACGCCGCGCATCAGCCCAGCTCCGGTTCCCCGATCGAGTGTCCGCGCTGCTGCCACAGCTCCGTCCCGATCGAGATAGGTCCAGGCACCGACGTCTGCCTCCCGCTCTTCGATCCGCTCAAGGCACGATCTGACGAGCGCCTCGCATGTGATCGAGCCGTCCGAAATCCTAGCAACGGCTTCGACAGCGGTCAGGGTATGCAAAAGACGGCTCACGGTGGTCCTCTACTATGGCTGGAGAAATAGTGTATTCCGTTCATCGAGAACGCTGGCTGCGCCTGCTGATCATCGCAGTAAAGGGCGCAAAATCGCCGCGCTTTATATCGGTGTGCTGCGTCATGAGCAACTGCGCTCGCGGGGCATCGCCGGCGCAGATCGCGTTCGCAATTTCGATATGTTCCTCTGTAGAGCGCTTGATTCTGCCGGGGAAGTGAAAAGTGTAGTTCCGATAGCTCGCTACGCGGTGTCGAGCCTGCCGTACCAGCAATTCCAGGTACTCGTTCTTTGCTGACCTATATACGAAGTCATGGAATGCGGCATTGGCTCTCGCATAGTCCTCGGGTTGGTCATTGGCGAGGCACGCTTCAACGCATCGCCACAGTTCACCATGTTCGGTTGCGTCCATTCGTTCTGCACAGTAGCGGGCACAGAGCCCTTCGAGTTGCGCCATCACCTCGAATATTTGAAACAACTCTTCGAGTCGAACCTCGACCACGAAGCTGCCCGACCGAGGCTTCACCTCAATGAGCCCGAGGGATGCAAGTCGGCCTATTGCCTCACGGACCGGTGTTCGCGAGACGCCGAAACGGAGTGCCAGCGCGCGCTCATCGAGGCGATCGCCGGGCAACAGTGTGCCGGTGAGGATCTCGTTCTCGATAACGCGAGCGATCGCATCGCGTGAAAGATCGCCGTTCACACGACCTAGTTTTTCGGCTTGGAGAATTTCGGCTCTCATTATGCCCATCTAGAATTGATCAGAGCTTGCTCGTTGGCACCGTCGGCGAGAGCGGTGGCGCCAGGACAGCACGCCCCAGCGCGACAGAGGCGCACTGCTCAATCGGGCAGTTTGTATTTGACTTTCTCGGGCGCGAGCTCCTTGAGGAGGTCCGGGTAGACGAAGCCATTCCAGTCGATGGGCCGGACGAGCTTACCTGCCCCCTTGATCTGGCCCTCAACCATCTTGAGGTGATCGAGCGAGCCCTGCTCGAGGCGAATGTCGAAGGAAAGCTTCTCCATCAAGCTTTCGGCGAAGGCGTGCTCGAGCTTGAGCACCGAAGCAACCAGGCGGGCTGCCTCTTTGCGGTCGGTTCGGGTGAGTTCGTTTGCTTGCACCAGCGAGCGCAAGAAAGCTTGGGCGGCCAGCTTGTTCTTTTCGACCCATTCCTTATTCATGTAAAGATAAACGCGCGGCAGGAGAATGCCCTCGTTGTTCTGCAGGATCTTGCTGTTGGATACCGATTGCACCGCACGGGTTATCCAGGGCTCCCATGAGACAAAGGCATCTATGTTTCCTCGCTCTAGTGCCGCGACCATCTCGGGCGGCTCGACGTTCACGACGGTGTAATCCTTTGGATTGAGCTTAAGCTTTTCGATGATAGCGAGCCAGAACACTTCGCTGCCGCTGCCGAGTGCGACACCAACCTTCTTACCCTTGAGGCCATTCATGTCGGGTACGCCGCGGCCTACGACTGCCCACCACTTTACGAGGGCAGTGGTCTCGGCCGCGACGACGACATTGTTGTCGAGGTTGAAATTCTGCATACCGGCCTGCTCTGCGCCCATCGCAGCCTGGCTTTGGTTCTTGACCAAAAAGGAGACCATTGCCGAGCCACTGGGGCCGGTGTTGAGTTGCACATCGAGTCCGTTCTTGTCGAAGATGCCGCCCGCCTTTGCGATATAAAAGACGGCGAACGCCGGATCGACGCCGGTGCCGATCACCATCTTCGTCTTCTGCTGCGCCTGCACGCTTGCACTCGCAAATCCCAGTCCCACCACCATTGCCAGCCCGGCGACGGCTCCAACTAAACGCTGTCTCATCTCAATCCTCCTAAAGTCATAAGTCGATCGCTTTTTCATTTCGGCAAGGTGAAGTTTACCCTCTCAGGTTGCGCCTTCTTCATCACATCGGCGTAGATAAACTTCTCCCAGTCGATCGGCTTGGCGAGCTTGCCGCCTTCCTTGAGCTGGGTCTCGATACGCTTCAAATGGTCGATCGAGCTTTGATCGAGGTATAGGTCGAAATTTACTTTTTTGATCAGCTCGAGGGTTAGGGTCAGATCCATCTTGAGGAAGGTCGAGATGTGCTTCGCCGCTTCGTCGGGATTGTTGCGCAGGAGCTGCGTCGCGTCGACGAGTGCGCGCATGAAGGCTACCGCGGCGTCCGGGTTCTGGGCTGCCCATCCACGGTTTATATAGACGAAATTGCGCGGATTGATGATGCCTTCGTTATCCCGGACGATCTTGGTTCCAGGTACCGCCTGAAGCGTCCTGGTTAGCCATGGCTCCCAAACCGCGAAAGCGTCGATGTTTCCGCGTTGAATCGCGGCCAGCATTTCCGGCGGATCAACGTTCACGACCGTATAGTCCTTAGCGTCGAGGCCGAGTTTTTCAACAAGGGCTCGCCAGAATACTTCACTCGCGCTGCCCAGAGAGACTCCGATTTTTTTACCCTTGAGGCCCTCAATTGAATCGATATTACGCGCAACGACGCCGAAGTAGCGCAGCATCTGCATCGCCTGCGCTGCGACGGTCACGTTGTTATCAAGGTTGAAAGTCTGGATACCGGCCTGCTCGGCAGCGAGTACCGCCTGGACCTGGTTCTGTACCAGGAATGAGACCATCGCCGAACCGCTCGGCCCGGTGTTGAGCTGCACGTCAAGA
The DNA here is from genome assembly GCA_031414095.1 of Hyphomicrobium sp. Lineage (GTDB taxonomy): Bacteria > Pseudomonadota > Alphaproteobacteria > Rhizobiales > Hyphomicrobiaceae > JANNFX01. The sequence goes on from JANNUW010000157.1 coordinate 5,146, forward strand.
CCATGCTTGTCGAAGAAGCCTCCGACCTTCGCGACGTAGAACGTGCCGAGCGAGGGATCGACCCCAGTCGCAATCGTCATTTTGGTCTTCGGTCCCTGCGCGGTGGCGGCAGATGCGAAGCAGACCGTAAGAATGGCTGCTATCAGGGCTTTTTTCATCTCGTTACTCTCCGTCGTTTGGTTGCCTTCACGCGACTGGGGTATAGCGGCGTGCAAACCGATAAATGCCGAACCGGAAGATCCTGTCGGCGCTGAATCCAAGCAGGCCGAGCGTGACAAGCGCGGTGAAGATCTCGTCTATCAGCATGAACATGCGCCCGTTCCACAACATGACGCCGAGCCCAAACTGCGCAGACACGAATTCGGCAGCCACAATGGTGGTGAAGGAATTGGCCATCGCCAGCCGCATGCCAGTGAGGATAAAGGGCACGGTTGCCGGGAGCGCGACGAGGGCGAACAGCTGCCACTTATTAGCGCCGAGCGACTTCGCGGCCCTCAGCTTGTTCGGCGCGATCGAAGCGACGCCGGCCGCGGTGTTCAGAATAACGATGAATATCGTCGTGTAAACGATGAGGAATATCTTTGATTCCTCACCGATCCCGAACCAAATGACGGAGATTGTGATCATCGCCACAGCAGGAATGAAGCGCAGGAACTCGGTCCAGGGCTCGATCAGCTTCCTCGCTACCGTGAAGCTGCCAATTGTAAGGCCGATTGGGATGCCGAGGGCCGAGCCGAGAAAAAATCCGATCGCGATGCGCTGAAGGCTCGCCAAGATGTTATCAAGCAGCGTGCCGTCGGCAATGAGGGCTCCTGCCTTTATAATGACCGCAACTGGTGAGGGGAAAAGGACCGACTGGACCCCGTATACCGCGACGACGTGCCAAGTGAGGAACAGGGCCCCGAAACTTATGAAATACGGCAACACGCCGAATGCTGCTTTGCCGAGCTTGGAAAGCTTCGAGCGGTCTGACGCTGCTCGCCGTGCAGGGCCGGCGCCGGATGTGGTTCCGGTCATGCCGCCTCCGCCATCTGGCGGGTCGCCTGTTCGACCTCGTGCCGAATTGTCTCCTGTATCCGCGCATAGTAATCTGTGTACGCTGAATCAGTGCGCGATCGCTCGCCCTCGATATCGATGGTGATCACGTCCTTCAGAGTTCCTGCCGGACCCGCTGTCATGATCCCGACGCGCGAGCCCAAGCCGATAGCCTCGTCGATGTCGTGGGTGATAAAGAACACCGAGGCCCCGGTAGCGCGCCAAATCTGCCGTAGCTCGCGCTGCATAATGCCGCGTGTTTGAGCATCGAGCGCGCCGAATGGTTCGTCCATCAGCAACATTTTGGGCTCGTTGGCGAGCGCGCGGGCAATCTGGATTCGCTGCTTCATGCCGCCAGACAGCTCCGGCGGATATTTGTCCTGCTGCCCGGTGAGGCCGACGAGCTCTAGGTAGCGCCGGGATGTCGCACGCCGCTCCTTGCGCGGCATGCCGCGCAGCCGCAGCCCGAACTCGACGTTCTCCTCGGCGCTCAGCCACGTATAAAGGGAATCGTCACCCTGGAACACGACGCCACGATCGCGCGAAGGCCCGTCGATCACGTTGCCGTCGAGCAGGATACGCCCCGCGGTCGGCAGCTCGAAGCCTGCGAGCATTGCGAGCACCGTCGTTTTGCCGCAGCCCGAGGGGCCGAGTAGGCAGAAGAACTCGCCGCGTTCCAGCGTCAAGGTGAAGTCCCGGACTGCAGTGAATTCATTACCCTTCTGTGTCCTGAATGACTTTGCGACATTTTCGAATTGAATGAGCCCCATTTGGATCCTTACTCCAGCCCTAGCGCTTCATGCGTGGCAAACTCTGTCGGCATGCCGACTTGCTCAACTGGCGTTTCTGGGCGCCAGTTTTTTTCGCTGACGAGCCGCGCTGCAACAGGCTCGCAATCGATCCATGTGCAGTGCCGGTCGAGCTCCTTCCAGTCGACGGCGCAGCCAAATCCCGCTTCCTCGCTCGGCCGCGCTACGCCGTCGACGATCGTGACGCCCGAGGCGATGCCGGGCATCTCCTCAATGCCAAGCGCCTCGTGGTGCTCGAACCACCGCGTCGCCGACGACGCCAAGCCGAAATGCAGACACACCTCGATCCCACCACGGGGTGCCAGCGACGCTACATCGAGCTCTACGTCGTTGGCCTCGGCAACAGCGCCGAGCGCTAAGCCGTGGGTGATCCCAGCTCGGCCAATCTCCAACCGGAAGCCTTGCACAGTCCCTGATTGGGCGGCCACTTTGCAGTCTTGAACACTCCAACGCAGCGTTTCATTGGCGACGAGCGGTACCGAGACCCGTTCAGCGAGCCAGCGATATCCTGCCATGTCGTGAGGCGAAATCGGGTCCTCGTACCTGACGAACCCAAGCTCCTCGATCACCCGACCGACCCGCAGCGCGTCAGCGCGCCCGTAGCGGCTTGCGGGATCCAGCATCAGCTGCACTGTGTCGCCGACCTCCTTGCGGATCGCCCGGCAGGCGGCGATGTCGCGCTCGGCTTCGCCCCAGAGATGGAATTTGCAGGCCCGGAAGCCGGAGTCGACATAGCGTCGCGCCAGCGCGACGAACTGCGAAGTCGAAGTGAACGCGAACTCCTCGGCTGAAATGACGTAGGCCGGCAGAGAGCGCTTTTTGCAGCCAAGCAGCTGGTATGCCGGGACGTCGAGTAGGTGCCCTGTGAGGTCCCAAAGCGCCATCTCCACGACGGAGCCGGCGCGCGACACTCCGGCGTTGTAAGCGGCATTCTGGGCATTCTTGCCAGTGTCGTAAGGGGAGAGTGCGTCGCTCCCGACAATCGTGGCTGCGAGTGCCGACTGTGCTGCCCGTGCGAAGCTCACCTCATCATCGAGATGCGCCCACGCAAGACCGAGGCCGACTGTGCCGTCCTCGGAGCGAACCTTGACGAGCAGCGCCGCATGCCGAAACCGATGTGCGCCCCAGCGAACCTCGTTGCCGAGGCTCTCGCAATTCACGTAGCCGAATGAAAGTTGATCTATGCGTGGCATTCGTACTGCCTTCGGAAGTTAAGGGATGCCTTCACTCAGGGTCGGCCTTCTATCCAACTGATCTTCCGCTCGATGCTCGCCCAGTCGATCTCGAGTCCAAGTCCTGCCCGCGTCGGCGCGGCAACGCGGCCGGCACTGTTGAGGCGAGTGGGGACATCGACCCCTGGGATCTCGAAATCGCGCCTCGGGAAGCAGGCCTCGTAATAGGAGACTGGCTTTTGAGATAGCGCGACGTGAAGTCCCGCGACTGAGTTTGCCTCCGGACCAAAGGCGTGGATCTCGCTCGCGACGCCGTGGTTGTTCGCAAGCTCGATGACTCGGCTGCAAAACGTAATGCCTTGCCGGCCAACATCGAGGCGAAGCAGCATCGGGCATTGGGTCCGAGCCGCCTCGGCATAGTCGTTAAAACTCCACTGCAGGGCGTCGGCTGCGACCAGCGGAATTCGGACGCGGGCAGCGAGCCAAGTATACGCCTGCCGTTGATCGCAGGGTATCGGATCCTCAAACCACAGGAAGCCGAGCCGCTCGAGAACGTGGGCGACCGTCACCGCCTCCGCGAGCGTATACCGCTCGAGTGGATCGAACATGAGTCCGTAATCGTCGCCGAGCCGTCGCCTGACCAACTCGCATCCAGCGATATCGTTGCGCCAGTCGCCCCACAGATGAAGCTTGTATGCGCGATGCCCCTGCTCGTGCGCCTCAATCACGTGTTCGGCGACTTCGGCAGCGGATGACATGAGAAGCTCGGCGCGCGATCCGGCATAGACAGGGAGATCCTTATGGCGCGTACCCAGCACGGCGTGCAGCGGCAAGCCCTCCGCCTTGGCCTTGGCGTCCCAGAGCGCATTGTCCATTGCCGCAACAGCAACGCACGACGATCCATTCCAGGCGGCACGCTTGAGTTCGGCCTCGAATGCCTGGGGATGAGTGCGAACATCGCGCCCGATCAGGGCTTCCGAGAACCAGGCGTTGATTGTCAAGGCCATCGCGGAGCGGGAAGGAGAGTCGTTCCACGTGACGCTGACACCTTCGACTCCGCTTCGAGTGCGAACACGAACGAAGGTTGCGACCTGTTTGGCCCCAGGCTGTTGCCACTGGACCTCCGGCTCATAGGCCAAAGTACCGACCGTCACTTGCGTGATTTTCGTCATGCTTCCTCCCGACGAGAAGCCGCGACTGCACTGAGCCTAGATGTTGTGCATCTGGCATGCAATCTTAAACTTTTGGTACGCCAATTTGAGTTAAGTGAGTGCCAGTCATAATGCATCGTGTGCGAGCGCCGATTGCGGTTCTATCCTAAGCGCGCCACGATCGTCGGGACCCAAAAGGCCTGCCAGCATCGCCAATGGCCATAGATGCTTAAGTTTCGTAATGTCTCGGTGCACGCACGAACCGTGCGGAATAGCATCGTGCTGCTGTGCTATAAGAGCAGGTGTTGGTTCAGATGCCCCACCGCAACACATAAAAGGGGGAGCACATGCAGTCCAATCCACGTATTCCTTTCGAGCTCTCGACTGATCGGCGTCGGCTTAAGCCACTCTATGGCAAGCCGCTCATGGTCAACGTGGTGGTGAATATCGAGCACTGGCCGTTTGATCGGCCGATGCCCCGCGGCATCCTACCTCCGCCGCATGGTGCCCAGATCG
>JANNUW010000158.1:0-3630 GCA_031414095.1 Hyphomicrobium sp.
GTGAAGTCTGCACGCACGGAATGGTCATGAGCGGTGGCAGGATTGTCTATAACGGCCCGCTCGACGACGCACTGAAGTTCTACGACGAGTCGAATATTCCCAAGGCCTCGAAGGCGGATAAAGTCACCCATCGGCCACAAACCGTTTGAGCATGCCGTAACGAGCGAGGGTGAAGGCGTCATGTGCGGTTTCGTGGGGTACATCACCCGAGACGCGCTCACGGCCCGTGACGCACCAACCGTTCGCGCCATGGCTTCTGTCATTGCCCACCGCGGCCCCGATGACGAGGGCGTTTGGACTGACGAAGCAGCCGGTGTCGCGCTCGCCCACCGCCGCCTCTCCATCGTCGATTTGTCGCCAGCCGGCCATCAACCGATGGCGTCGCACGCGGGCCGCTACGTCATCGTCTTCAACGGCGAAATTTATAATCATGCCGAGCTGCGCGAACGCCTCAGGAGCGAGAGCCGTGCTCCGGCGGCGTGGCGCGGGCACTCCGATACCGAAGTTCTGCTAGAGGCCATCGCGGCCTGGGGGCTGCCGGCAACATTAGAGCGGTGCGTGGGAATGTTCGCATTTGCCTTATGGGATCGGCACGAGCGGACGCTTAGTCTCGCGCGCGACCGTCTGGGCGAGAAGCCGCTCTACTACGGCTACGCGGGCGATACGTTCATGTTCGCATCGGAGTTGAAGGCGCTGACCCGCCATCCTGCATGGCAGGGCGACATTGACCGCGATGCTGTGCATCTGTTTATGCGCCATAGCCACGTGCCTTCTCCACATTCGATCTATCAGGGCATCCATAAGCTTGGCGCCGGACGTTTTTTACAGCGAAAGTCCGGCGACCGCGAAGGCGTTCTGCACACGTACTGGGATGCAGAAGCGATGGCGCTCAACGGCGTGCGCTGTCCATTTGCCGGCACGCCGCAAGAGGCCATCGATGAGACCGAGCGATTGCTCCGCCAAGCGCTTGCGGGGCAAATGATGGCCGACGTGCCGCTCGGCGCGTTTTTGTCGGGCGGCATCGATTCTTCCACCATCGCCGCGGTGATGCAGGCGATGAGCCCGCGTCCCATCAAGACATTTTCGATCGGCTTTCACGAAACGGGATACGACGAGGCGGGCTTTGCCAAGGCCGTTGCCAGCCACCTGGGCTCCGATCACACCGAACTCTACGCAACCATGGACGAGGCCATGGCAGTGATCCCGCAACTGCCCCATGTCTATTGCGAGCCCTTTGCCGACTGTTCGCAGATCCCGACGTTGCTCGTCTCGCAAATGGCGCGCCGCCAAGTGTCGGTCTCACTGTCGGGCGATGGCGGCGACGAACTGTTCGGTGGGTATAACCGGCACCAGGCCGCTGGCCGCCTGTGGCCAATGCTGGCACTCATTCCGCGCCCCGCGCGGCGGGCCATGTCGCGGCTCATGACGGCGCTGGCGCCGCATCAGTGGGACGCGCTGGCGAAAGTGCCCGGCTCTCTGATGCCGGAGCGCAAACGTCCGCGGCTTGCGGGCGATAATTTGCACAAGGCCGCTGGCGTGATCGAAGCTTTGAGCGAAGACGACGTCTACCGGATGCTGATTTCACACTGGCAGTCGCCGGCTGACATTGTGGTAGGCGGCGTCGAAGCACACGCCGCGAACGAACGGCTCGCGCACCTCGCCAGCCTCGGCAGCGGCGCGCGACGCATGATGTTCCAAGACCTGACGGGCTATATGCAAGACGGCATCCTCACAAAAGTCGACCGTGCGGCGATGTCCGTCAGTCTCGAAACCCGCGTGCCGCTTCTCGACCACCGGCTCGTTGAATTTTCGTGGACGCTGCCGCTCGCAATGCTGACGCGCGAGGGGCAATCGAAGTGGCCGCTGAGGCAGGTGCTTTACCGGCATGTGCCGCGCCCTCTCATCGACCGGCCGAAGGCTGGCTTCGGTGTGCCCATCGATAGTTGGCTGCGGGGGCCGCTGCGTGATTGGGCGGAAAGCCTGCTATCGGAAAGCCGGCTGGGCAACGAAGGGTTTTTGAAGCCGGCGCCCATCCGCAAGGCTTGGAGCGAACACCTGTCTGGCTCGCGCAATTTGCAACAGCCGTTGTGGACTGTTCTTATGTTTCAGACTTGGCTGGAAAGCGCGCGTCAAGCGCCGCCAGTTTCGAGAGCGGCCTGATGCGTGCTCGCCCAAAGCTGCTCTATCTGGTGTCCGAAGACTGGTACTTCGTTTCGCATCGCTTGGCGCTGGCGGTCGCCGCGCAAGCGGCGGGCTACGATGTCAGCGTTGCAACGCGCGTCAATAAGGATGGCGACACCATTCGCAAAGCCGGCTTGCGGCTGCTGCCGATTACCTTCGAGCGTGCCGGGCTCGGACCTGTTCTCGAAGCCCAGACGCTCGCGCGCTTGATCGCGCTTTACCGCCGTGAGCGTCCCGACATCGTCCATCACGTCTCGGTCAAGCCGGTCATCTACGGCTCGATCGCGGCGCGGGCGAGCGGCGTGCGCGGCGTCGTCAACGCGCTGATGGGCCTGGGCTTCGTTTTTTCCTCCAATAGCTGCAAAGCGCGCGCGTTGCGCCCGTTCGTGCGTGCATCACTTCGATTGGCGCTGGCGGGCCAGCAGACCCGCGTCGTCGTTCAGAACGGCGATGACTACCAACTCATGATTGCGCACGCGCTGGCGCGTGAACAGAACCTGCGCCTCATCCGCGGATCGGGCGTTGATCCCCTAAAGTTCCGCGTGACGCCAACGCCGCCGGGTCCGCCCGTCTTCGTCTTGCCCGCTCGGCTTTTGAAGGACAAAGGCGTCGTCGAGTTCGTGACCGCGGCACAGCTTGTCAAGGACCGGGGCATAGCTGCACGCTTTGCATTGGTCGGCGAGCCCGATCCGCTCAATCCGGCGTCCGTCACGCAGGGCGAAATCGAGGCGTGGGTCGAGAGCAGCTCGGTTGAGCATTGGGGCTGGAAAACGCCGGCGGCGATGCCAGGTATTCTGGCCGCATCACACGTCGTCTGCCTGCCGACATTTTACGGTGAGGGCTTGCCAAAATCGCTGCTGGAAGCTGCCAGCTGCGGACGCGCCATTATTGCGACCGATGTGCCGGGCTGCCGCGAAATCGTGCGCCACGGTGTCAACGGCTGGCTCATTGCGCCGCGCGATCCGCGTGCCCTGGCGGATGCGATGTGCGAAGCGATGGCAGATCCCGCGCGCTGCGATCAATATGGTGCGGCTGGACGCGAAATGGTGGTGGCTGAGTTTTCAATCGACCACGTCATCGAGCAGATGCTCGCGGTCTACGCTGAATTTCACACGTAATATTCGCGGTACCAGGCAACGAAGCGGCGGATGCCTTCACGCAACGGCGTGCTTGGCTTGAACCCCGTGTCGCGCGTCAGATCATCAATGTCGGCGTAGGTCTTGGGAACGTCGCCCGGCTGAATCGGCAGGAAATTCTTTTTTGCCTCGCGGCCGAGTTCCTCTTCGAGTATCGCAATAACCGTCATCAGTTCGACCGGCTGATTGTTGCCGATGTTGTAAAGACGGTATGGGGCCTTTGCCGTTGCTGGGTCTGGTGCTCCTGAATCCCACGCGGGATTGGGTTGGGCGATGGCATCCGACGTGCGAATGACGCCTTCGACGATGTCGT
>JANNUW010000159.1:0-1575 GCA_031414095.1 Hyphomicrobium sp.
GGCAGTTCTGTCGCTTAGGAACATCGCGGGTTGATAAAGGCGGCGAACTCAGTCATTCCCGTAGTCGACCCTTTGAATACCAGTCGTGCTGCGCCAGCACATCAGATCTCTCGATTGACCCAATGATACCTGAGCCGACATCAGTACCGAGCGGCCACACTACAACCGAGGCGCCGCCAGTGTTCCCTCCGCGACAGGACCGGGCTCGCGCCTTCAAGGCGGCGGCGCTCGTCGTCCTCGTCGGGCCGCCTGCCGGATCGTTGGTGTTGGGCGCGGCGACGGCAGTGACTGGTATCGCCGATAATGTAACGCGATCGTCGATCATCGCTGACCTGCCGCAAGCCATTTTGGGTTGGCTTACTCTGACCCTATTCTTGGCGGTTTTTTGCTATGTCTATGGGATCGTGCCGACACTCGTGTCGTGCATTTGGCTGGGCTGGAGAATCTACGGGCAAGGGACAGTCAGTATGGCCGAAGCCATCTGCACGGCGGCTGCCTCTGTACTGATTTGCGCCTCGGGCGTTTCTCTCTTGACCCAGGATTTCCCCAAAGGCGTTGCCGCGTGGCTGATCATTTTTGGCCCTGCCGCTATTTTTTCCGCGTTCGTCTGCAGGCGGCTACTCAGAACCTTCGACATCTTGCCGTTATCTTCGCCTAAGGCGTCTGCATGACCGACCGGCTGGTGACATCTGATAAAAGCGAGACCGACGTCTTCGAGGCCACGATCCGGCCGCAGACGCTGTCTGAGTTCATCGGACAAGAGCAGGCGCGCGCCAATTTGCGCGTGTTTGTGCAGGCAGCCAAGGCGCGCGGCGATGCACTGGATCATGTGCTTTTTGCAGGACCACCGGGGCTTGGTAAAACCACGCTTGCTCAAATCATGGCCCGGGAACTGGGCGTCGGGTTTCGTGCCACTTCGGGGCCGGTCATTTCCAAAGCTGGCGATCTGGCCGCGCTTTTGACCAACCTCGAAGACCGCGATGTTTTGTTCATTGATGAAATCCATCGCCTGAGCCCGGCGGTCGAAGAAATTCTCTATCCCGCCATGGAAGACTACCAGCTCGACCTCATCATCGGCGAAGGCCCGGCGGCGCGCTCGGTGCGTATTGATCTGGCGAAGTTTACGCTCGTTGGCGCCACGACGCGGTCGGGACTTCTAACGACGCCGCTGCGTGACCGCTTCGGCATTCCGATCCGGCTGAATTTCTACACGGTCGACGAACTGGAACTTGTGGTCACACGCGGGGCGCGGGTTCTCGGCGCGGCCATCTCGCCCGATGGTGCGCGTGAGATTGCGCGCCGCTCGCGGGGTACGCCCCGCATTGCCGGCCGCCTATTGCGGCGCGTGCGGGATTTTGCCTCCGTGGCTGGCGCGCAGGTGATCGACGCCGCGGCCGCCGACACGGCGCTGCGTATGCTCGAAGTCGACAACGAAGGCCTCGACGCGCTCGACCATCGCTATCTCAATTGCATCGCCAAGAACTATGACGGCGGACCTGTCGGTATCGAGACCATGGCGGCCGCGCTATCAGAGCCGCGCGATGCGCTCGAAGAAATTGTTGAACCCTATCTGTT
>JANNUW010000160.1:0-1379 GCA_031414095.1 Hyphomicrobium sp.
GCGCGTGCCACGGTTGATAAAATGTGCCGCGAGCTGCTCGCCAATCTCGTGATCGAGAATTACTCGTTCGAACTGGCGGTTTGATCGTGCGCGCCGCCATTATCGTCTTTCCTGGCACTAATCGCGAACGTGATATCGCCGAGGCGATCAGCGATGTCTCCGGGCAGCCGTCGATCATGGTCTGGCACGGCGATACCGAGGTGCCGAAATCGGACCTGATCGTGCTGCCGGGCGGCTTTTCGTACGGCGACTATCTGCGTACCGGTGCCATGGCAGCGCACTCGCCGATCATGCGCGACGTGATCGCCAAGGCTAAAGCCGGCGTGCCCGTGCTAGGTGTTTGCAATGGATTTCAGACACTGTGCGAGGCGGGCCTTTTGCCTGGTGTCCTCCTACGCAACGCATCTCTCAAATTTATCTGCAAGGACGTGCACCTGCGCGTCGATAACGCGTCGACGATGTTCACCAATCGCTACCGACAAGGCGACGTTGCCCAGGTGATTGTCGCGCACGGCGATGGCAACTATTTCGCCGATACTGAGACGCTCGACAAGCTCGAAGCCGAAAACCGGGTCGTCTTTCGCTATGCCAGCCCCAACGGCGACGTGAGCGCGGCCTCCAACCTCAACGGCTCGCAGCGCAACATCGCCGGCATTATCGATGAGACAGGCCGTATCCTCGGCATGATGCCGCATCCGGAGAATGCCTGCGAAATAGCGCTTGGCTCCACCGACGGCCGTCGCATGTTCGAAAGCATCGCATCGAGCTTAATGGCGGCTTAGTCGCTCGGTGTCCGGCCCTCCGGACACCGCTGCACAGGTGGGCTCGACCTGTGACTGGTGTCGGACCCGGTAGCGTTGCGTAGGTGTCCGACCCTCCGGGTCTGACACCATCCACAACTTCTATTTTTCTTTTTTACCGGGCGAAGATGCCGAACTCGCAGCCAATGACCTCAGTCGAACACACCGCTCCAAAGTTATCCCCACCCTACAGCACCGTGTTATTATCACCTTGTTCCGGTCCATGAGGGGCGCGCTTCGAAGGCGTTCTGAGTGTGGGATCGGGCGGACGGTCCGGGAATTAATCCAGTGACGTACTGGAATTCTGGGAGGGCAGCGCGACCCCGTAGTGAGACCGGGGAGCCAGAAGATTGCCGCACGGCGATCTCGAAAACCTCACCAACGCGTGGGTGCCCAAGGAAAATCCGTTTCTGCGGGGTGGCTCTGGCCACTCACACTACAAGACTGCGGAAGACCGCCGTGGACCACGGCCACCCCGCTCCCCTCGTCCGAGGGGAAAATTCGAAAACGACCACAGGAAACCACGGACGCGATGGATACCATGGGTTGTATGAACACCAATCGAGTATCAAGCGATAG
>JANNUW010000161.1:0-4174 GCA_031414095.1 Hyphomicrobium sp.
GGCTTTTGGTGTCTCAAAAAGTGGCATTCGTGGTCAAATGCGTCCTTTAGGCCCACTGCTGAGCAAGGATCGTGCTAGTGCTGGTTTGTCGGCTCTCGGAGTCTTCTCGTTGGCTCGCGGCGACTCCCCTGCCGGGGAGCCGGCCGCCGCTCGCATTCGCAGTGGCAACACCTCTTCGCGCGTCCCGGCCGGCTGCCCGGAGGGCCGTCGGGACGCGCGAAGAAAAAGCTCTTTCACCCGCAACTAACGAGTCACAGGCGCTTTTGGCGGTCGCGACTGGCGTCTAGCGGCCTGTTGTGCTACCTCCCCGCCAGATTTTGTGCGCCGCAACAGCGGCTCGCTGGCAAAACGTCTTACTCCACGAGACCGCTATGAAATTAAGAAATATCGCGATCATCGCGCACGTCGACCATGGCAAAACCACGCTGGTCGATGAACTCCTGAAGCAGTCGGGGTCGTTCCGCGACAACCAGAAAGTGGCCGAGCGGGCCATGGACAGCAACGATCTGGAGCGCGAGCGCGGCATTACGATCCTCGCCAAATGTACTTCGGTCGTTTGGAAAGACACGCGCATCAACATCGTCGACACGCCGGGCCATGCCGACTTCGGCGGCGAGGTCGAGCGAATCTTGAATATGGTCGACGGCGTCGTCGTGCTGGTTGATGCCTCGGAAGGCCCCCTGCCGCAGACCAAATTCGTCGTCTCGAAAGCCTTGAAGCGCGGCATGCGGCCGATCGTTGTCGTCAACAAGATCGACCGTCCCGACGAGCGTCACACCGACGTCTTGAACGAGATTTTCGATCTGTTCGCCAACCTCGACGCGACCGACGAGCAACTCGACTTTCCCATTCTTTATGGCTCGGGCCGAAATGGCTGGATGGCGCTCGATCCTGCCGGTCCGCAGGTCGACCTCGCGCCGATGTTCGACCTGATCGTCTCGCACGTGCCCCCGCCCGTCGTCGAACCAGGTCCTGCGCGGATGCTGGCGACGACGCTCGAAGCCGACAACTTCCTCGGACGTATTCTGACTGGGCGCATTACGTCAGGCGTCATCAAGCCTAACCAGCAGATGAAAGCGCTCGACCGCGACGGTAAACTCGTTGAAAACTTCCGCGTGACGAAGGTTCTGGCGTTCCGCGGTTTGGACCGCGTTCCCGTCGAACAGGCCGAGGCTGGCGAAATCGTTGCTCTCGCCGGCATGAGCAATGCGACAGTTGCCGACACGCTGTGCGATCCCTCCGTTGAAACGCCGATCGCTTCAACGCCCGTCGATCCGCCGACACTGTCGATGACCTTCCGCATCAATGACGGCCCGTTTGCCGGCAAAGAAGGCGACAAGGTTCAAAGCCGCGTCATCCGCGATCGCTTGCTCAAAGAAGCCGAACGCAACATCGCCATCAAGATCACCATGGAAGGCGACGGCGACAGCTTCGACGTGGCTGGCCGCGGCGAGCTTCAACTCGCCATTCTGATCGAAAATATGCGCCGCGAAGGCTTCGAGCTGACCGTGTCGCGGCCCAAAGTTTTGATCCGCTTCGACGAGGAAACCCGGCAGAAACTCGAGCCGATCGAGGAAGTCATCATCGACGTCGACGATGGCCACACGGGCATCGTTGTGCAGAAGCTTTCGGAACGCAAAGGCGAGCTGCTGGAAATGCGCCCGTCGGGTGGCGGCCGGACGCGCATGGTGTTCAACGTGCCGACCCGTTCGTTGCTCGGCTATCAATCTGAATTGTTGTCAGACACGCGCGGCACGGCCGTGATGAACAAGCTGTTTCATGCCTATCAGCCATTTCGCGGCGATATCGCAGGCCGCAGCACAGGTGTTTTGATTTCCAACTCCGATGGCGAAGCCGCTGCCTACGCTATCTTCAACCTGCAGGACCGCGGACCCTTCTTTATCGGGGCGCAAACCAAGGTCTATGCCGGTATGATCGTGGGCGAGCATTCGCGTGACAACGATCTCGAAGTCAACGTCGTCAAGGGCAAGAAACTGACCAACGTGCGCGCTTCGGGCAAAGACGATGCCGTGCTGTTGACAACGCCTATCAAGCTGACGCTCGAAAAGGCAATGAGCTACATCACCGACGAAGAACTCGTCGAGATCACGCCCGAAAGTATCCGCCTGCGCAAGCGCTGGCTCGATCCCAACGAGCGCAAGAAGCAAGAACGCAAGCGCGAAACCGAGCGCGAAGGCAACGCCGCGTAGCCATACACTTGCTTCTCGGCCAAGCACGCGTGACAAGCGTCCATTGAGCCGGGATCCGTTCAACGTGACCCCACATTCGCGGGTGGCCAAGGCTGGTTTTCAGTTCCGTGGTCAATTACGTTTAATATGCGTTAAGGGATATATGTTTCAGTATGCGTCCTTAAGGGAAGTCAGTTGTTCTTCGAGGCCGTCATGTTGAGTGCCGTCAACTCCAACGCTCCGCCGGCCTTTCTGTGGCGCGCCGAAGGCTTTGATCCCGCAGCCTACGACGGTGCGCACGCGCTCGCACCCATTACGCTTGGACTTGCGGTGCCGGCCTTGGCGCTCGTCTATGCGGTGCCCGGCATGGCCGCCTATTGGGCCCTGATGATCGGCCTCTATCTGCTCGTCATCTTCATCGTCACGGCCGTGATTTTCGTGCGCTCGATCATGCGCTCGGACGAGGTCGCGGAAGTACAGGTCGACTCTCGCGCTAAGACGATTGCCGTGACGCGGCGCGGCAGCTTCGGCAATACCACCGACTTCATCTCCTTTAACAAGGTGGCCGACGCTTACTTCCATGTCCGATATGACGACGATGGCTATAAAATCATCGAACCGCGCCTGCATTTAAAGAGCGGCGAGGATATCATTGTGCCGGGCGACGTGGCGGCAGCAGAACTCCAGTCTTTGCGCATGCTTCTCGCCAGCGCATAAGTGCGGCTGCCAAAAAATAGTTTCCCAATTCCGCCGGAACGGTCCTATGCACGGGGAACTGCTATTGAGGCTTTCCGTTGCGAACTCCCACCTCTGCAAAAATTGCCGCCGTCGATAATCCGCTCGCGCGCGAAATCGCCTGGGCGCCGGGCTATACGGCAGACACTTGGCCGGGCGGCGTAACGCCGACGTCGGAATACCTGGCAGCGCTCGAACATATTCGCGAGGGTGCGGGGCACCTCTTCGTAACAGGCCGCGCGGGCACCGGAAAATCGACGCTGCTGCGCGCGCTTCGTGATCTCATAACCGACGAGTATGTCGTGGTCGCGCCAACGGGGCTTGCGGCTGTCACGGCGGGCGGCCAAACGATCCATTCGTTCTTTGGTCTTCCCCCGCGCTTAGTGCGCCCCGACGATATACGCCGCAGCCGCAACGGCGCCCTTATGCGCAAACTAAAATTGCTCGTTATCGATGAAATCTCGATGGTGCGCTCCGATTTGATGTGGGCCATCGATCAGTCGCTGCGAGTCAATCGCGGGCGTCCGCGCGAACCCTTCGGCGGCGTGCGATTGATCATGTTCGGCGACCTTCATCAGTTGCCGCCCGTCGTGCACGATGCCGAGGTCGCGGCGCACCTGGAAAACGAATTCGGCGGCCCTTTTTTCTTTTCCGTCTCGGCCTTGCGAGAAGGCCCCGGTACGCATCTTGTCGAGTTGTCCCAAGTGTTCCGCCAGAGCGACGAAGGCTTGGTCAGGGTTCTGAACCGGGTCCGTGAGGGCGATGCCGACGAGGAAGACCTCGAACTCTTGAACGAGCGTGTCCATCCCGTGCGCACTCTGGGAGAGGGCGATCCCTACGTTATCCTGACGCCCACGAACGCCAGCGCGCAGCGCATCAACATGGCGTACCTCGAAGCCCTGAGCGGCGACGCGCGCACCTATGAAGCCGGCATTACGGGCGAATATAGCGCTGGCGCGCAACCGACAGATACGCTGCTCGTGCTGAAGCCGGCCGCGAAAGTCATTCTGCTGCGCAACGATGCAGACCGGCGCTGGGTCAACGGCACCATCGCCAGGATTTCCCGGCTCGAAGAGAAGCGTGTCTGGGTCGAGGTCGACGGCAAAGAGCACGAATTGGAACCGGTGGCCTGGGAAAGCCGCCGCTATGCCTATGACACTGCCGCACAGAAGATAGTCGAAACGGTTGCTGGCACGTTCAAGCAATTCCCCGTGCGGCTTGCCTGGGCGCTGACCATTCACAAGGCTCAG
>JANNUW010000162.1:0-5612 GCA_031414095.1 Hyphomicrobium sp.
GACAAGTTGATGACCAACGGCGGATCGATCATCACGCTTACCTACTACGGCGCCGAAAAAGTCATGCCCCATTACAACGTGATGGGTGTTGCCAAGGCAGCGCTTGAAGCCAGCGTGCGCTACCTCGCCTCCGATCTTGGCAAGACCGGCATCCGCGTCAATGCCATTTCGGCTGGCCCCATCAAGACGCTGGCGGCGTCGGGCATCTCGGACTTCCGCTACATTTTGAAGTGGAACGAATATAATTCGCCGCTGCGCCGCACGGTGACGATCGAGGACGTCGGCAGCGCCGGGCTCTATCTGCTGTCGGATCTGTCGCGCGGTGTGACCGGGGAAATCCATCACGTCGATAGCGGATACCACGTCCAAGGCATGAAGAACGAAGACGCCCCCGACATCTCGGTCGTCAAGAGCGATGGAGCCTAACGCCAGACCGGCTTAGCGCACACGAATTTCCATGCGGGACGGCATCACTCTCTACTTCGTGCGCCACGGCGAAACCGATTGGAACGCCGAGCGTCGCTATCAGGGTCAACGCGATATTCCACTTAACGAGCGCGGACGCGAACAGGCACGCCGCAATGGCCGGACGCTCGCGGCTCATTCGGCGCTGCTTGCCACGTGCGCGTTCGTCGCCAGTCCGCTCGGCCGCGCGCGTGAGACCATGGATATTCTGCGCACTGCAATGGGCCTGTCTCCGTCAGGCTACGGCCTTGACGAGCGCTTGAAGGAATTGAGCTACGGCGCCTGGGAAGGGCAGCTTCAAGACGAATTGCCCGTGATCGATCCGCAAGGATGGCAGGCGCGCACGCTCGATCCCTTTCGCTGGCGGCCGACAGGCGGTGAAAGTTACGCCGATCTACTCGAGCGCAGCGCGCGCTGGGTCGACGGACTGGCCGCCGACACGATTGTAGCCTCTCACGGCGGCGTCAGCCGCGTCCTGCGCGGTCATGTCTTGGGCCTCGACCTAGCATCGGTCCCCGAACTCGAAAGCCCCCAGGACCGCGTGCTCGTTCTGCGCAAGGGCGAGATGCGGTGGCTGTGATGCATGTTGAGGCGAACCGTGTCTGACCCGAAGTGTCAGACCCAACAATATAAAATGGTGTCTGACGCTCCGCGTCTGACACCACAAGTTCTGATGGTGTGGCCGGCTCCCTCGCACGGCATCTGAGTGCGACAGGGTGATCGTTTGAGACGAATCACCAGAGGGGCCGTCCACACCATCAGAAGAGTGTGAGCTTGCTTTCGCCAAACTTCTTCATTTTTGAAGTGCGTGCTGGCTTGAGGCCGGCAACGCCTACAACCGGTCGCGGAGACGGAAATAGAGCATACCGAGTGCCAGCATCTGATTGCCGGCCCAGCGGCCGACGGGCAGGCGCCAATGTTTGATTTTATCGAACAGATCGAATTTTTCCGTCGTACCGCACATCGCGTCGGAGACCAGTTCCGCCGCGATGTGCGTGGCGTTGACGCCGTGACCGCAATAGCCTTGCATATAATAGAGGTTCGGCTCTAAGCGCCCGATGGCTGGCACGCGGTTCAGGACAATGCCGATGCGTCCGCCCCAGGTGAAATCGATTTTCGTGTTCTGCAATTGCGGATAAATTTCCGCCATGCGCGGACGCAGCGTTTGCGTGAGATCGCCAGGATCGCGGTTTGAATAATTGCACCGGCCGCCAAACAGCATGCGCTTGTCGCCGGTCAGCCGGTAGTAATCAAGCACGATATTGCTGTCGGCAACGGCCAAGTCCTGCGGGCTGACGGCGGCTGCGGTTGCGGCGTCAAGCGGCTCGGTCGTGATGATATAACTGCCGGTCGGAAACAGCGTGCCGCGCAACCGCCCGCGATTGAACTGGTGATCGGTATCGCCTGCCAACACGATAAACCTGGCATCGACGCGGCCATTTTCGGTCCGCGCGAAAGGCTTGGCGCCGCCCTTGATCTCGACGACGGACGAATCCTCAAAAATTTTGACGCCGAGCCCCGCGGCCGCACGCGCCTCCCCCATCAACAGATTGAGTGGATGAACGTGCCCGCTGTGCCGGTCGATCAGCCCGCCGAAATAGACACTGGTGCCGAGCACGCCCGGCATGTCGCGCCGCTCGACGAGTTCGAGATGATCGCCGTCGCTGTCTTGCAGGCGCTCCGCATGGTAGACGCGCAAATCACCCATGTGCTTTTCGCGCGCGGCCGCTTCCATCCAGCCGTTCTTGTAATCGCAATTGATCGCATATTTGGCGATGCGCTCCTTGATGATATCGTTGCCGCGGTAACGCAGATCCTTGAGCAAGCGTCGTCCGTCGGCGCCCAGCTGGCGCTTGATTTCAGCCTCGCCACTGATGCCCGCGATGACTTGCCCGCCATTGCGCCCCGATGCGCCCCAGCCGAGTTTATTGGCTTCCAAGAGGACAACCGAATAGCCGCGCTCGGCCATGGTGAGCGCAGTTGCGACGCCTGAGAATCCACCGCCGACCACGCACACGTCGGCCTTGAGATCGCCGGCAAGCGCCGGGTACGCCGTGCGATCGTTGCGGGTTGCCGCATAATAGGAATTGGTGTGGGGTAGCCCCAACTTACATGACCCTCAAATACCAGGCGTAGTCGCGGTCGCTGACTTCAGCGTGAAAACGCGCCTCTTCATCGCGCTTGACGCCGAGGAACACGTCGAGAAATTTCTCCCCGAGATACGGTTTCAAGATGGTGCCTTGCGCGAGCGCATCAAGTGCGGCGCCCCAGCGATTGGGGAACGGCTTGCCGAGTTCCGCGCGCGTGCCCTCAGCGACCATCGCACCCGGATCGCACTTATTGACGAGGCCGTAGTGCGCACTGGCCAGCAACACGGCCGCCACGAGATAAGGGCACGCATCGGCGCCGGCCGAGCGGTGCTCGAAGCGGGCATCGGCATCACCCGACAGCGGCACGCGCAACGACACCGCGCGATGATTAATGCCCCAGATGGGACTGACAGGGGCGAAGGCGCCCGGCTGAAACCGGCGATAGGAATTGGCAGTCGGGGCCATCAGCGCGACCGACTCGGGCAGGCCCGCCAGCGTGCCACCGACGGCATGACGCAGGCAAACCTGACCCTCGGGGCCCGAAAAAATATTACGCCCGTCGCGGTCGACAAGACTGAGGTGAATGTGCAGCCCGCTGCCGGTCTGGTCCGAGCGCGGCTTGGCCATAAAGCTCGCGATGAAGCCGCGTTTACGAGCGACAGCGCGCACGGCACGCTTCAAGGCCACGGCATCGTCGCAAGCTGCGACGGGGTCCATCACGTGCTTCAAGTTGCATTCAAACTGCCCGTCGCCGTATTCGCACAGGATCGACGTCATCGGGATGCCTTGCGCCGCCGTCGTATCCTCAACCTCGCGCATGAACGCTGCAAAATCGGCGAGCCCGTCCGACCCCAGACATTGCGGCCCCGTCATCGCCGGAAAGCCATCGAGGGGCCCCGCGGGTTTTGGCGGCAGCGTCGAGGGATTGAGCAAATAAAACTCGAGCTCGAGCGCCATGCAGGGCGTCAGCCCCATATCGGTGAGCGGCTGGCCTGCGCGCTGCAGAACGCCACGCGGATCGCAAAACAGCGGGCTGCCATCCGGCTCGGCCGCTGCCATCATGACTTGCGCCGTCGGCTTATCTGCCCACGGCACGGGGCGCAGTGAACCACTGACTGGATAATAGGTGCGATCGGGATCCCCATCGAGGCCGTCTTCAAGGGCTTCGGCAATCATGCGCCCCTGACAGTCGAGCACCAATGTCGATAGGGGATAATTGACGCCCTTGAGGCCGAGCTTACCGAGACCAGAGGCCGGCATCTGCTTGCCGCGCAGAATGCCGTTGATGTCGGCAAAAAGCGTATCGAGATTTTGCGTCGAAGGATGCGCCGCAAGGAATGTCTCGGCTTCAGCGGCGAAGGCGATATTAGGATAGGGCGGTGTCATGGTGTGCTGAAATCTCGGCCGCCGCAATTCCGGCGCTGATAGAGTGGTTTCGACTTATGGGCCGCGGGTTCTTAACCGGCGGCACCAACGGCGCGGCGGCGTTCCTTTTCGGCCATCGCGGACTGGCGTTTGCTGGCATAGGACGCCGCAAGCACGCCCAAGGTCACGAACGCGATCATCAGCGACGAGATGGCGTTGATTTCGGGCGTCACGCCGAGACGCACTTGCGAGTAGATCTTCATGGGCAGCGTGGTGGCGCCGGGACCCGAGGCGAAACTCGCGATGACGAGATCGTCGAGTGATAGCGTGAAAGCCAACAGCCACGCCGAGATTACGGACGGGGCAATGATCGGCAGTGTCACCTGAAAGAACGTCGAGACGGGGCTGGCGCCCAAATCCATCGCCGCTTCCTCAACTGACTTGTCGAAGTCGACCATGCGCGCCTGCACGACGACGGCGGCAAAGCACATGGTGAACGTGGTGTGAGCAATGACGACGGTCCAGAACCCGCGATCGAGGCCGATGGCGACGAACAGCAGCAGCAGCGACAGGCCCGTAATCACTTCCGGCATCACGAGTGGCGCAAAGATGAGCCCCGAAAACAGCGTGCGGCCGTTGAACTTGCCCATGCGCGTCAAAACCATCGCCGCCATGGTGCCAAGGATCGTCGCGAGCGTCGCCGAGATCAGGGCGACCCACAACGTGATCCAGGCCGCGTCCATGAGGCCTTCGTTGCTCAGTAGGCCTGAATACCATTTGGTCGACCAGCCACCCCAGACGGTGACCAGCTTTGATTCATTGAAGCTGTAAAAGATCAGCAGCAGGATCGGGATGTAGAGGAATGCAAAGCCCAGAACGATGGACGTCACATTGAACCATGAGAAGCGGTTGCTCATCGCCCGGCCTCCTGCTGTTGTTCTTGCATGCGCTGGAACAGCATGATGGGCACGATCAGCAATATCAGCAGCACCACCGCGACTGCGGACGCAACCGGCCAGTCACGGTTGTTGAAGAACTCGCTCCATAGGGTCTTGCCGATCATGAGCGTGTCGGAACCGCCGAGCAGATCGGGAATAACAAATTCGCCAGTGACCGGAATGAAGACGAGCAGGCAACCCGCGATGACGCCCGGCAGCGACAGCGGGAACGTCACTTGCCAGAAGGCTTTCCAGTGCGGGCAGCCGAGATCGCCGGCGGCTTCGAGCAGCGCGGGGTTGATCTTCTCAAGGCTCGCATAGAGCGGCAGGATCATGAACGGCAGATACGAGTAGACGATGCCGATGTAGACCGCGGTCAGCGAGTTCATGATGTTGAGCGGCTCGGATATCAGACCCGTGTTCAATAAAAATAAATTGAGCAGTCCCTCGTTTTTCAGAATGCCCATCCAGGCGTAAACGCGGATCAGGAACGATGTCCAGAACGGCAGGATGACGAGCATCATCAGTGTCGGCTGCCACTCCTTGGGCGCGCGCGCCATGCCATAGGCAATCGGGTAAGCGACCAGCAACGTGAGGAACGTCGCGATAGCGGCGATCTTCAGGCTCGACCAGTAGGCGCTGTAGTAGAGTTCATCGCTGAAAATGAACGCGTAGTTCTCCCAATCGAGCTGCGAGAAGTAATTCTTCAAGCCGGCAAAACCGCTGGCGAAATCGAACGTCGGCACGTACGGCG
>JANNUW010000163.1:0-19821 GCA_031414095.1 Hyphomicrobium sp.
GCCGTGAAAGACGAACTCGTCCTCGCCAACAATATGAGGGCGGTCTCCGGCCGAACACCCTCGGAGCTAGGCTGGTTATACTTGCTCATGCTCAGCAGCTTTATCCTTGCTGCAGGCCTTTGGGCGCACTGGGCAGTCCTCGATGAAGTAACGACCGGTGAGGGCAAAGTTGTGCCAACATCACGATTGCAAGTAGTCCAGGCGTTGGATGGCGGCGTAGTGCGTACAATTTACGTCCACGACGGCGATCTGGTCGACAAAGGACAAATCCTTCTTACCCTAGATGACCGGGACGCCCGCTCCCGTTTGGGAGAATTGCAGCAGCGCCGACTTGCCCTGCGGGCTCAGGTGGTCCGTTTGAGTGCCGAGGCCAATGACGATACACAGATCAAGTTTCCGCAGGAATTGGAAGATACAGCCCCGGATATCGTTGCAGCCGAGAAAAATTCGTTCCAGGCACGGCGGGACAAGTACGAGCAGGACATGCAAGATCTGCATAGTGAGCTCCTCCAAAAGCAGCAAGAGCTACTTGAGCTGACAGCCCAACAAAACAAGCTTACGGATTCTCTGAAGCTCATGGTACAGGAATTGGAATTGGTCAGCAAGCTGAGAAAATCTGGCGCTATTCCCGAAATCGATCTGATCAGGCTGGAGCGGCAGGTCGTCGATGCAAGAGGTGAACTTGCGGTAATTGAGGCCTCATTGCCGCGGGCCAGCATTGTCGTTGAGCAGGCCCAGGCAAAACTGGCATCCGGCCGCAGCACAATAAGGGCCGCCGTTCGCGAGGACTTGGTCAAATCCATTGGTGAACTCAGTATCCTCGAACAATCCATTAACGCTGTCGAGCTGCGGGTGAACAGAACGGACCTGAGAGCTCCTGCGCGTGGCATTGTGAATCGACTTAGCGTCACGTCGATCGGTGCCGTCATTCAGCCTGGCAGCAGTGTAGTGGAAATCGTACCAGCCGACGATAAGCTGCTCATCGAAGTGAAAGTTGGGCCACGAGACATTGGCTTCATCCGCAAGGGGCAATTTGCGCGCGTAAAACTTACAGCCTTTGACTATCTTCAATATGGTTGGTTCGAGGGAAGCGTGGACCGGATTGGCGCTGATACTCTCGTCGATCAGGACAACCATCCCTATTTTCTGGTTACGGTGAAAACCAAAGAAAACACCATCACGCGTAATGGACAATCCGTAAGGGCGATTCCGGGCATGGTTGCCAGCGTCGACATAGTGACTGGGCAGAAGAGCGTATTACAGTACCTTGTTAGCCCGGTTCTAAGGGCTCGGGATGAAGCGCTTCGCGAACGCTAGATTCATTTCGCGGAGATAATTGGTCAACGGACCCTGGAATAAGCAAGGCGGGAATTCCAATATTTGGTTCAAATTTTACCGAATCGCTTGTCGGATTATAGACAGAGCGGGGGTATTTTCATGAGGTCTTGGTGTCGTTTCAGGTGCAATAATGAACAATTCCCTAACGGTGTTTCGCAACCATGCTAAAACTTCGAGGGCGCAATTGTTGCTTGCTCAATCATCAAACACACGGGAACTTACGCGTTCCCATGGTAAACCGCTGATTGCACTGGCCGCTGTTCCTGTTGTCTTTTTCGGCTTCGGAATTGTAGTGGCCGGATACGCTGGCGATCACCCAGCTATCACCTTGCCTACGGTCCACGCCCATATCGAGCAAAGCTTCAATGCCAATGGGACGGCGCCACTTTCCGTGTTGAATTGGAGTCGGACGGATGGATAGAGAGCGCTACTGATTACTTGTCCATCGCTGTATGCACGCCATCCCAGTCTGGCGGAGGTGGCGATCGAAAGTATTCTTCCGCCCGCCTTCGATATATGTCCACTATTCCGGTCAACCCAAATATGTGGAATTCCTTAGGCGATCCCTCCAATATCTCAGTCACTCTGATCCACTGCCTTTCACGATAGGCTTTCAACATTTCCGCAAGGAGGGACTCGATCGTATCCAAACCAAGACGTGGCTTGTTTCGCTTTCTAAGCAAGGCATAGATTTGCTCAGGTTCTGACCTGCCTTTCACCCGAATAATGTCGATGGGTACGGTATGAAAATATTTCCTGGCAACTACATTGGTCTGTTCACCAATAATGATTGGAGTTTTGTAAAATTTTGATTGCCCTTCCAATCTTGAAGCGAGATTTACACTGTCCCCCAGCACAGTGTAGTCGAACCTGAAGTTGGATCCCATGTTACCGACGACACATTCGCCTGTGTTAATTCCGACGCCTACGGAAAGTGGAATGAACGGGTGTCCATTTGTTTCAGATTCCTTGCGCAACTCCGCATTGAGAGCATCGACTTCTTTCAGCATGTTCAATGCTGCCTGGCAGGCATTTCGAACATGGGCGGCATCATCAAGTGGCGCATTCCAGAATGCCATGACGTTGTCGCCCATATACTTGTCAATAGTTCCCTTCTGATTGACAATAACACGCGATAACGGCGACAGCAGCCTGTTGACGAGCTCCGTCAAACCCTGCGGGTTACTCTTGTAACTTTCGGCAAGTCTCGTAAAGTCCCTCACGTCACTAAAAAGTATAGTCATCTCCTTGGTCTCGCCACCGAGCTTCAATTTTTCAGGATTTCGGGCAAGTTGTTCTACCAGAGAAGGTGAAATATACTGCGCGAAGGCGCTACGAATTAATTGCCTCTGAGATTGTTCCTTGAAGTAATTCACGAAAACCAGACTCCAAAAAATCGCAAAACTGGAAAGCAATGGATAGATTGTGTCCAACAGAATGCCCTGAGTCTTAAACAGGTAAAACGACCCAGCCGACAACAAAACCGCGATAAGAAAGCCGATCACAAGCACAGCCAGGGCGCCGAGGTAGGGCACAAGTACGATGATGGCAAATCCAATTGCTCCCGAAAGCAGGACTTCTGCTCCAACCAGATAGGCAGGTCTTGTCAGGTAACGGCCAGACATGATGTTTTCGACGAGTTGTGCCTGAATTTCTACTCCAGCCATGACCGGGTCAATGGGTGTTGTTTTTATGTCGAGAAGTCCTGTCGCCGAAGTACCAATGATCACGAGTTTGCCTTGAAGTTGCTGCCTGCCAGCAATTCCCGACAGGACATCCGAGGCAGAGACAAACCGAGCAGGATTGTGTGCATTGAAGTGCAACCAAAATCTTCCATTAGCGTCGGTCGGAACAGGGATTCCTCCAACGACGACGTCTGTCAAGCCGAGATTGTTGGCGCGGAGTAGTATAGCTTGGCCGCCGGTTGCGACACGGAGCAATTCAACAGCAAGAGCTGGCCTAACTTTGCCCGCAACTCGCATCATAATTGGAATGCGGCGCACAATTCCATCAGAATCAGATCTTATTGTGAACATGCCCCTTCCCGCTGCAAACTTATCGATACTCTCGACATTAGTTAGAAGCTTATTGAAGGATACGAGAAATGCGCTGGGGTCCGGTCCCACAACGCCCAACGCTGGGACAACGTCATAGACAGGAGGCGTATCAGGCGTATCGCGGTTTTGACCAGACTGTGCCACGACAACTCGAAAGCTCTTTATTGCGCCCCCCAAGATCGCGTCATTGCTGGGCAGGGCCTCAAGTCGCGTTCGGGTTACATCATCAATTCCTGGTACAATCTTTGCAACCTCATTGGGAGACAGCCTGTCTGGTTCTGGGAAAATAATGTCAAAAGCCGTGGCAACCGCACCTCCCTCTGCGATGAGATTTATCAACTCGGCAAGTTTGCTGCGCGGCCACGGCCACTGACCGATGGCCATCAAACTCTTTTCGTCGATGTCAACAATGAGAACAGGTGTCGCGCCATTTGGCCGTGGAGCAAGGTATTGGAAATAATCAAACGTTCTTAAACGAAAGTCCTCCAGCGGTTGAGGGTCCCAGATGCGAATAGCCATGAAGGCTACCATAAAGGCCATCGCAACTGACCTTCCAAGAAATGGTGTAACTCCCTTGAGAAATTTGTCTCGGTCCATCCGTGAGCGTTGGGGCACAGTGACAAGCTCAGTGAGTTATCAAAAGTTTAGGTGCAATAGTACCTTTCCTCATTGAGTTCATGCCAGCCGAAACGTTCAAACTGGTAACCGACATGCTCACAGTATCAACGAATGTCCGATACATTTTATCCTCCCAATAATTGTTGTGAATTCCGACAATTGCATTGAAAGTACGATACAGGCTCCCAATTGCCAGATTGATACAATTCCTACTACTTGGCAATGCCAGGTGCCCCACAAGTCACCGTCGTGCAGGATTCGAAGCATCTAATGACGAATAAACCGTCAGAGACCAGGCAGGCATAGAAAGGCAAAGACGGCAGTTCGCGTAAAGACAGGAAAGGCACGCACCAAGTCGATGGATGTAACTACAGGGCAAATCACGGTAGCCAGCGCAAAACGCCTGCCGATCATGAAAGCACTCGGTGTTATTTGAGTTGAATTATTCGTCTGACAGTAGTTTTTTTGTTTCCGGCTGATTAACAATTGAAAACGCTTTGGTGTCCTTGATCTGATCCCAGAAGATAAGGTCTTGGCAACGTTTAAACAGATCAGGCGGAAGCACTGTCCGACGCGGCTTCAATTCAACTTTGCCCGAAATCGTATGCAGGCCCGGCGCCACGAGTTGCATGTCGAAATCTTGGGCCTCATAGGAAACATTGTCAAAATCATGAGAGAATGGTTCTTCACCGATAAATTCGTAGATCAGGTCAATGCACTCTTTGGGCCGTGAGGCCAGAATGTCATAATCCACAAGCAACATGCGGTCTGCGTCGGCTCCAAAATAGGCTTCCCGCAAGGCCGACCAGGCAAAGCCGATCATCCGGTTCTGGTTGAGGAGTGCCTCAACCCGCGAATAGACGGTAGCGCGCTCCTGTTGCGTTACGAAGATGCGTGAGACGTCAAAAGCATTCTTTCGGATTAGTTGCTCGATAGAGTCCATAATCCAGGCGGGGTTGCGCACGCAGCAGATCATTTTCAAATCTGGAAACAATTGGCGTAGGGCCGAGAGCCTGCTGGTCCACACCCGGTTGGTATCAAACACTATGGGGCGATCCTCGAGATGAGCATAGTACCCCTCGAAAATTCCGCGCAGAATTTGGCGCTTCTGTTCATCCTTGAAGAATACGGCGAACTCGTTCTCGGCTCCCATGGATGTGAGGGCAGCACCAAATACCTGACCCACGGGGCTAGTCATAGCCGCGTGGATGCGCGGGTTTTGGCGCAGAACAGCTGCTAAAAGAGTAGAGCCGGACCGTGGGAGACCGGAGATAAAATTTATGCGGGAATACACTATCCACTATCCGAAGGTTAAAAATTAGATAAAAAAATAGTTAAGTCTAATGTTTGGGTATTCGCAAGGGGGCGCAGATGGCTGAGGGTGCCTATGAAGCTGCTGTAAGAACCTTGCGCGAGGTAGCAACCCACCGGACCGAGTCCCGCCGCTTCCTTGCCGCTGCCCTCGCAATGCTGGGGCGGATGGACGAGGCCCAGAATGAAGCCCGGCTGTTCATGGCTTGCAACCCGAATTTTAGCATATCAAGATGGTCAACCTGTTGGAACCAGTTTTGCGCAGATTGACATCAGTTGCAACACCGGGCTTGAACAAATGGCGTCTGCGGCTCGCCAAAGCCACGATGTCCGGTATGGGTCGAGGCTGTGTGAAAACGTCAATAGAATCGCAATTTGTACCAAGACTGCACAATTTCAAGAATTTGCAGTTTGCTACATTGCAGTTCCACTGGGCCATAAGCCCGGATGTCCCGCTCCACTTGAAAGTTGACTCCCGAAGTTCCTTTAATTGAATCTGATGGTTGTTCGGTAAAGGTGGTATCGGGCTCCCGCAACCAATAAACCCTTGAGATCACTGATGATTTCAAGGGTTTTCCTTTTGGAGCACATCAAACTGGGAATGTTACCCTATTTCAATTAGAAAACGGGTGAATTCAGAGGCAAGCCCGGGATGAATTGGATCACGATTTCAATCTGTTAGAAGATGTCGCGGGTAGTTGCGGGAATGGCACTGCGTAAAGCGACCTTCAGGTGATTTACCTGAAGGTCGCACAATTAATCTTAGACGGGATAGAAGAAAAATCTTACGATTATAATAGGTTAGACATTTCAGAAATATATTTTATTCGCGAAACATATTTCGTTCTGGGTAACATATGGGTAGCAACAGGAAAAAATATTAGTTGGTCCGCATTTAATAGTTGGCAGTCTCATTCGCAGTCACTCGTGCAATAATCTCTCACTCGTCTGGTGCAAAATATCGGGCGGGCCAACTGGCCACTTCAGCGGAGAAGCTCCAGGTCAAATTGCCTATTGAAATCGACTCTGCTCCAACCCGGCCATATCTATCGGCGGTTTCTCGCCAACAACTGCAGCGGCCACCAGACGCGCCGAACCACAGGACGTAGACCATCCCTCGGGGCCGTGGCCAGCGTTCAGGAACAAATTGGCAAGTGGCGTACGTCCAAGAATGGGCACACCGTCAGGCGAGTTGCCGCGCAATCCTGCCCACAACAGCGGCTCCCCGGCATCAAGGCAGGCTTGAAATTCGGGAAAGATTTCGAGCACTTTGTCCGTCAGTGCCTTGCAGCGGACGGGAGACGGCACAGTATCGTAGCCAGTCACCTCTGCCGATCCCGAAACCCGCAAGCGGTCACCGATTCGAATTAACCCGAATATACGCGAGTGGTCAATAACAGCCGAGCTCAGTGCTCCTTTCCAGGGATGCGCGGGCACTGTGATGCTTACGCCCTTTATTGGAATTATGGGGACCCTGATACCAAGAGGCTTGAGCAGAAAAGGCGTATGGCTTGCCTGCGCCACAACGAATGCATCGGCTTCGATCTCGCCACTGGTTGTGTTTGCGGCAATGATGCGATTGCGCTCACGCCTGAATGCCTTGACTTCAGTTCCGTAATGAAACGCGACTCCAGACTTTGCGAGGCGATCGGCCATCCAGCGAGTAAACTTGCGGCAATCACCGATTTCCTCTTTCGGAAAAGCCAGTACACCGGCCAGCATATCGGCTATCTGCCTCAGCGCGGGCTCACGCGCGCATGCCGTCGCAGGGCTGAGCGCCTCGACCTCAACGCCGAGTGCGTGCAAGAAGTCCGCCGATTGGCGTGCATGGGCGAAAGCATCTTCAGTAAAAAAAAGCTTGTAGGCGCCGACCCGCGACAGGTCATACTCGGCACCGGACATTCCCTCACTCTCACGCAGCTTTTCGAACTGGGCGAGGCTAAAAAGCGTCAGCCTAACATTTGTTTCCACGCCTTCCAGCATCGCTGCTTCATTGCAGCGGGCCAGAAAGCGACGTCCCCAATCCATTATCTTCGGTATCTGACTAGGCCGCACGAGAACAGGCGAGCTTTCCCGGCCGATCCATTTTACAAGGTTCAGTGGAAGCCCGGGCTGCGCCCAAGGCTCAACTTGGGTGCAACCCATAACGCCACCATTGCCAAAACTGGTTGAATCAGCAGCACCAGCTTCGCGCTCAACCACAGTAACTTTGCAGCCACTCCGAGACAGAAAATACGCGGTCATGATTCCCGAAATTCCTGCTCCGACAACCAAGATGTTCATCTTTTGATCTCCATGGCGCCCGCGACCAGTTTGCGTTTCATTCAAATGCTTCGTCAGACCGACTGCATAAAATAATTTTACCAGTGCATCGCGATTGAAATTGGGAACGCCGGAACAGCAATAAAAACACGCGTAAATGCCGGCAGAATCAGTGTGGACAAGCTGGGCACCGCATGAAGAACCTTGGTCATTGGTCCTTCACCCTTTTTCGTCCGGCACTTTTCTTTACAGGGTCGACCGCAGTCTTCGGCGTTTCGTTAAGGGATGTTGGTGCGGATGTGGTCCACATAGATTCGCGTTCGCGGTCGATTCGAGCGGCAACATCTCGCGATACCTGACGAAGTATATCCTCCGATAGCCGTTTCGACTCGAGATAAAGTTCGCTAATGAGACGCAAGTGACTTGTCATTTCATGAAATGCCTTCATCGGATCACCAGCCAATACTGCTTCATAAATAGCCGTATGATCACGCACTGAAAGGCGATCAGCGTCGGGCATATGATAGGTGGTGGTACGCTGGTCAATCAGCCAACCAACGAGTGCATCATGTATAGCGGTAAATACCGGATTATGGGCGATTACCGTGAGCTCATAATGAAACGCTACGTCGGTCCGTATGAACACTGTTGGATTGCCCATGGCAGCGACGTTGGCATCCAGGGCAGCCTTCAATCTAAGTACGTCCTGATCGGTTGCGATTCGTGCCGCTTGCCAAGCAACCCCCGCTTCGAACAAAAGCCGGGTTTGAGCCATGTGCTCCTGCCCCTGGTCGGTAGACGAAAGTCGCCGGATTAGGCTTGCCATCTGTCCAGTAAGAAATTTACCCGAGGGTGCCAAGACTCGCGCGCGCGTTCCACTCGTGATTTCCACGAGTCCCTGTTGCTGAAGCATGAACAATGCCTGACGAACGGAAGGTCGACCTACACTAAATCGGTCCGCCAACTCCTTCTCAGAAGGCATTGGCGCGCCCTCTTTGAACTCTCCAGTCGATATAGATCGCTCGATTTGTTCCGCAATTTCATCAGCACGTTTGCGTCGGCCAAGCGGCATTGTGGTCATTGTTGCCTCAGTCGCGAACGCTTGAATTGCCAAAGGTAGACCGTCGCGGCAAATCTATCGCGTATTCTATCTATATAATCCACACCAAATTGCCTTCAATATAACAAACTGTCAATAGGTCGGCAGGCTATTCATCCTTGACCCTTTTTATCAAGAAGGATACACATTGTACTTAGTACTTACAGCCGCTGATCGGGGCGTAGACGAGGTAAAATACTGATGATGCGCGAGAGTTTCGATCGACGGGCGAGCAGATTACGATCAAACGGACTCATAGTGACTGGCCATACCCTGTCTGTTGAGGGTGGCCCGTTTTCTGAAATCGACGGGGTCAATTGGCCTGATCAGCCATCTATTGCCAACAAAGGGCGGCATGTTAGATCTCAGGTGGCACTATGATGTTAAGATCGAATGTGCCTACCCCTGCACTATTGGTTGATATCGAAATTCTTGACCGAAATATTGCCACCATGCGGAAAAGTTCGAAAGCACTGGGGGTGGCAGTAAGGCCCCATGTCAAAACCCACAAATGCGTTGAAATTGCACAGCGGGTGGTTGCGGCAGGTGCCGTAGGTGTCTGCTGCGCCACAATCGGAGAGGCCGAGGCAATGGCACTTGGCGGGCTCAAGGGAATCCTGATAACTGCTCCCTTATTTTCAGCCGATGCTATTGACCGTTTGCGTCGCCTCCTATTGCGTGGGGCTGATGTATCGATTGTCGCCGATAGTCCTAATGCGGTAACATCGCTCGCAGCAATTGCAAAAGCTTCAGGCCGGACATTGGCTGTCCTAGTAGATATTGATGTCGGCCTGGGCCGCACGGGTTGCGTTGGAATCGAAGATGCCGTGTCACTGGCACATGCTATCTCGAATGCACCAGACCTATCATTTGCTGGCATCCAGGCCTATTGGGGCAATCTTCAGCAAGTGACACCACTCACCGAAAGATCTCGGCTTATCGGCATTCAAGCTGACAGGTTGCGGGCCGTAATCGCCGCATTACAAACTGCTGGCCTGCCGCCTGCGATCATAAGTGGCGGTGGAACAGGCAGCCACCACATTGACGCCGGTTTGGGAATATTTACGGAAATTCAGCCCGGATCTTACCTTTTCATGGACTCCTGCTACAGCACCATCAGCATCTCCGAAAACAGTAATCCATACGTTCCATCGCTTTTCGTCGCCGCGACTATCGTTTCTACCAATCGTCCAGGTAGAGTTATCATAAACGCAGGATTTAAGGCCTTTGCAACCGACAGCGGAAAGCCAGTGGCGCTACGCGGCGCACCAAAGGGGTCCTCCTATCGATATATGGGTGACGAGCACGGAGCGCTAGACTTTGAAGATGTCAATGGACCAGCGCTTGGCGATACGATTGAGTTTCTGACGTCCCATTGCGATCCAACGGTCAACCTCTATGAAAAGTTTCACGTCGTTAAAGGTGAGCACGTGGTCGATCAATGGTTGGTCCGTGCTCGTTACTAAGGAGATTCACTAGATGAAACAGGCTTTCGCCGCACACCATGCAGTCCCAATTTCCAAAGCCGTCCGCGCCGGCGACTTCGTTTTTACATCAGCTTATGGACCCTGGACATTCGATCCGACGTTGGTCACCTTTGACGAGAATGGTCGCATAATTGACGACGGCACAGGAAATCAATCGATGCCTTTTGAAGAGCAAATTCACCGCACCTTTGACTTCATTAAGGCAGCTCTGGCGTCTGCAAGCTGCTCGCTTGATGACGTCGTGAATTGCGAATGCTGGTTGGCAGACGCGCGGGATTTTGTAACCTTTAACGCAATCTACAAAACTTATTTCAAGAAGGATCCGCCAGTTCGTTCAGTTTTCCCAGTGTCCTTCATGTTCAACTGCAAAGTTGAAATGAAGGTCGTGGCATACAAGCCACTGGCAATCTGATGTCGTCAAGCGCCGGTTTGTTCCAAGTCGTCACTTACGCGACGGATTTGCTCGGTGGCAACCCCGCGTTCATCTTGCTTGATACCGGCGACTCGACCGACGAAGCGCTTGCAACCATGTGCAAAGTGCTCCGCACTGATGTTGTGGGCGTT
Source organism: Hyphomicrobium sp. (assembly GCA_031414095.1). Lineage (GTDB taxonomy): Bacteria > Pseudomonadota > Alphaproteobacteria > Rhizobiales > Hyphomicrobiaceae > JANNFX01. The sequence goes on from JANNUW010000163.1 coordinate 10,737, forward strand.
ATCGACAGCCGCGCAGGCAACGACCCAGTGCTTCGCTTCTTTACTGCGGATGGCAGCCATCCTGGTGCCGGACATGTGACGCTGGCCGCCGCCGACGTTGCAATAAATAATCTGCACCTTGGTAAGAAAGTGGACGGACTGGAGTCAGTTACGTTTCATTTACTGAATGGTGAACGGCGTGTGGCTTGCGCAATCGGTGAGCGCATTGAAATCAACTTTCCGGTCATGGCAGCGACCCGTGTGGACCGCATTGCAGATATGGAAAATGCGTTGGGTGAACGACCTATGGAAACTTGGATTTCCCCATTCGGGTATGTCGGTTATTTCAGAGATGCAAGCGCCATAGCAGAAATGGAGCCAAACATGGTTAAAGTAGCTGCATTTGACAGACCCGCGCTCATAGCAACTGCCCCGGGAGGAGATACTTCTGACATTGTCATTCGTGTTTTTGCACCAAGCGTCGGCCTGCCTGAGGACCCCGTATGTGGAACAGCTCATCGCATCATAACTCCTTACTGGGCTGAGCGACTGGGCAAGTCCAAAATCCACAGCCGCCATCTATCGCCGCGTGGTGGCGATCTCTGGTGCGAAGTGAGGGGTGATGAAATTATCATTGCTGGTAAAAGCCGCACAATTATGTCGGGAATAGTGGAGTTGCCTGAATAATGAAGTATCGGTTCCGGCAGCCGATTATGACAGGTCCAGTCGCCACGCTTGAGTATGGACCCTATGTACTCAATGTCGCGCCGGAATTCGGGGGACGGATCATCTCCTTCCGTTACCACGGCCGCGATGTACTCCGTTCAACTTCAGCGGCCGCATTACTTGCCCCAAAAGTCTACGAGTTTGCAGGTTTCCCCTTAATGCCTTATTCGGGGCCGCTCTTCGGTCCAGGCTTTGCATTTGCCGGTTTGAACCATATTCTCAACAGAACAGTTCGCGAGGAACCCACGGCCACGCACGGAGATGCCTGGATTTCATCTTTTTGCACCACACATCAGAACAAGTCTGAATTGATGCTCCAGTATGATCATGTGCCTGAAACGGGAAATTTTCCATTCAGGTGGCGCGGTGATTTGCGCTACACGGTGGGTAAAGAGGGTCTATCAATTTTTCTTCGCGTAACTTCGCGCGATCACCGTCTCATGCCTGCTGGTATCGGCTTTCACCCCTACTTTCCTAAAAGCAAAGGTTCGATGTTACACTTTGATGCCGTGGGTGTTTGGCCGGCCGATGCACCAGAGGCGGTTTCGGAAGGATGCCAGCCGTTGAGAGATGATTTGAGCTTTTGCGAGGGTCGTGATGTGTCCGATGTGGTCATTGACCGACTGTATGAAGGTTGGGACGGTCGTGCGGAACTTACCGCATCTGACGGTTTTCGTACACTTATCGAAGCTGATGGGGCGCTCGACAAGCTCCAACTTTACAGTGCCTGGGATTATCCCTACGTTTGCATAGAGCCGGTAAGCAACACAAATGATGGTTTCAATCGTATGGCGGCAGGTGTTCCTAGTCATGGCGTCCGAGTTCTGGAACCCAATCGTTCAATTGAAGGTGCCATCCGAATATTCGTTGACACTGATACGATTAGTGCTGGTGAGAAGTCGAAACGAGTTTGAGTACCACTATGAAATATGCAGGGATTGTTGAACTTGGCTACGCAAGTTCGCTTGGCGACATTTGGACCTGAAGATGGAGATTTCTATTGTGACGCAGTTGTTCAAGCAGCGGGCAGGGAAAATTGTGAAATCCTATGCCTATATATTGGTGCTATTGCCCGCCATCTTCATGTTTATGTCAGAGACGAACGCTGCTGGTCGTCATGCCGACATAAGCATGGAGGCTCTGTTGCCTGAAACACTCGGTGGAGTGGCACTTACCGTGGAAAGCCAGGCAGGCACCGATCTCACTGTACAGAGTGAACCCTTCGATCTGTTTCTGAAAAACCTTAACAAAACACGGGCTGACTTCACCCTTGCCAGTGCTTATGCGCAGGGAGGGCTAAAGGCCGCGGTCGGTGCATGGCGTGTAAAAGGTGCAGATCCGGCCTTGCTCCTGCCTGGCTTCCAGGCAACCATTCAAGCCTCAAGTAAGACACAATTGGCCAAGGTAAGTGAAGTTATTGGAGGTCGGACAGTAGTCCGCATTGGTGATCCAGGCCAACTCACACAGGGTCCGCTTTATGTCTATGTAAATGGCGACACACTATATTTTGTTCAAACTCCCGAACGTCCTTTGGCGCTGGAGGCAATCGAGAAGTTGCCGAACTAATTGGCTTCTCTTAAATCAAAGTTCGGCGTTTACGATGAACCCTGCATCTACCAGAAGTGCCGCTGATGTGATGTAACTCGCATCGTCTGAGAGCAGAAAGGTTATTGCAGCCGCCAATTCTGAGGGGTCAGCAATTCTCTGGAGCGCAATACGGTCAAGGTAGTACTTCATTACCTCGGGTGCGTCGAGCATGCCGGCGCTCATATTGGTAGCAACAGCTCCCGGCTCAATCACATTTACACGGATCCCCTTTTTTCCGAGCACCGAACCCAGCGCCTTACCCAGCATGCTGATCGCACCTTTAGTGCCGCAATAAGCAACTTGTGTCGGTGAGCCAACATGTGCCGAAATCGAGCTTATCATTACAATGGCGCCGCCATGATTCTCAGCGATCATTTGCCTTGCAGCTTCGGTGCAGACTACCCACGAACCCCGTACATTGGTTTCAAACAGGTTGTCGAAATCCTCGATTGAGGTTTCATCCCAAGGCATGAACGGATTGATCGCAGCATTGGACACCACGTAGTCAAGGCGCCCGCCCTGTTTCGCAACCTCAAGCACCATCGCCTTGACGGCGTCCGGGTCTCGCATATCGGCTATTACTGGGAACGCTTTGCCCCCTGCTTTTTCGACCATCCGAAGTGTTTCGCCGGCATCGAGTCCAGGCTTTTGGTTCACGCCTACGACTGCACCATCTGCTGCCAGGCGTACTGCCGTAGCCTGTCCTATACCTGTAGTTGCTCCCGTAACCAGAGCTACCTTGCCTTCAAATCTACGTTTCATAGTTTTCTCCTGAGTCTCACTATAGGAAGGAATCAAAAAATCGCGATTGGGTTCCAGGGAGTGCCCGTTGCGCCAGGAAGACGCAGTGGCAGGCCAACAACCATGAATTCCCAACGACCCTCCTGTTCGCAAGCCTGAGCCAGTTCCTCCAGCTGCAAGCTATCCGAGACACACATCCCCATGGCTGTGATTTGCAAGGCATGAATTGGATAAGGCATGCCTTCGACATTGCTTGGCACTGTTTCGCCGTCTCCGTCAGGGAGAAAGGCGGCAATTCGACGTTCATGCATCCATGGGACTGTATCCATATGGAGCCCCGCCTTTCCACCGCCTGAAGGCGGGTATTCGTTACTCCAGGCACCCAGCGCCAATCGGCGCGCATGGTGCCCCGTACGGAACACCAAAATATCACCCTCGCCAAGCCGAAGACCTTGCGAAGCTTCAATTGCCTCGAGTTCATCCCGGGTCACGGCATCACCTGGCTCAAGCCAAGGCACTTTGCGATATCGGGCTGCATCAAGCATAACTCCACGGCCGACAATGCCGGTCGCATAGGCCGTTATGTTGCCCCACTCAGAACCGCGCGATGTCAGCAGAGATGTTGGTTTTCCATTATAAAGCTGCCCCCGATAACCTACGTGATTCAGCGCATCAACATGAGTGTGGCAATCTCCGTGACTTGCCATGGCGAGGTAGCACATGCCGAAAGACAATCCGCTTTCGCTGATAGGAATATCATGCATGAGTGACATATGATGTACTGCAGGACTGGCGTTGTCCGGCCCTGCCATCTTGTTGATGGGAATTGCCATCGAAACAGTGCGCCCGCTGCGGACCAGAGCCGCTGCCGCAACCACCTTTTCGGGTGTCAAGAAATTGAGTGTTCCGCGGTCATCTTCTGATCCCCAGCGTCCCCAATTCTTGACAGATTCAAAAGTAGAATTGAAGTCCGCAAGTGTTACTGACGCGGGAGGCGTTGCAATCTGTGTCATCTAATTGTTCCTTCATGATAAGTCCGGGGGCGCGAACGCCCCCGGAATCTAATTTTACCTGATTGGCGCTATTCCGCTGGCGCGGTTGCGGCAAGGATTACATCGACATTGTCCGCTGTGACGAAGATCAGTCCTGAGTCTCCGGACGCGGGCAATGGGTTCTGGAGCCAGTGGTCCATGCCGAGATTGCGGATGATGTCGTTGTGGAAAGTGTAGAGATACGAAACCGCGAAGAAGTCCATGGTTTCGTATTTTTCCATGTTGATCATCTTCACCGTGCCGTCCTTGATGCTGTTCAGGAAGTCACGGCCAGCCTCATTCGAGGTGACGATGATCTTGCCTGCCTTGTCGGCCTCGACCACGGCACGCACGATGCCCGGACCCGCTTCGGAATCAAAGCCCACCATGCCGGTCAGGTTTGGATGGCCCTGGATGATGGCTGCCGTATTGGCGGCCACCTGCTCGACGTTGGTGCCTGACTCCTCGTCGGCGACAACCTTGATATCCGGGCACTCCTTGGCAAGAGCATCACGCAAGCCTTGGCGCGCCTGCATGAAGCTGGCGCCGGCAAGAAACGAGATCGTGCCGATCTCACCGCTCTTGAGCCCCGCGTCGGCGTGGTAGCGGCACTGATACTGGCCGTGCTGGTAGCCCAGGCTGTACCAGTTGGTTCCGAGATAGGTGAGGCGCTTCGACGTGGCAAGATCACCATCTGTCACAACAGTTGGAACCTTGTTGTCAATGCACTTGTCGACCTCGGCAGCAATCGCATCGTCCCAGCCACCCACTACGATTACGCCAGCCGGGTTCTTGGTGCATTCGGCATCAACAGTAGCGATGTAGGCACCCAGGTCGACCGAAGTAGGACCGGAGATACGTACCTGTACATTCAGCGCCTTCCGGGCTGACTCGAGACCAGGATAAACCCGCTCCACAAAAAGTGGCAGGTTCGAAGCGTTGCTTATCCAGACATATTCCTGGCTGCTCCGACTCGCATCACCAATTGGAACATCCAATCCTGTAGGGTTTTCTGCGTAGGTTGGTGTGGCAGCAATGACCGCCACACTGGCAGCAAGTGCCAAAGAATGGAAATAAGTTCGCTTCATGGTTTCCTCCTTGTGTTTTTTTATAAACTCACAATTGTAATCACACCCGGTTCCCAATCCGAGCAAACTGGTCCAACCCAACGCTCAAGAGCAATACGATACCCACAACGATGAGCTGCCAGAATGGGCTAATTCCAGCAATAATCATTGAGTTCTGCAATAGCGCCATGAGTAGCACACCCAGAAAGGCACCAAAGATGGTCCCTACGCCGCCGGAAAGGCTTGCACCTCCAAGAACCACGGCCGTGATGACTTTCAATTCAACGCCTTGCCCAGCCAGAACTACAGCCGTGTTCAGCCGTGAGGCTAGCAGCGCGCCGGTAAGGCCAGCCAGAAGCCCCATGATCACAAAAAAAATAAATACCGTCCGGTCAACGTTTATGCCTGACAATTTCGCCGCTCTTATGTTCCCGCCAATGTAGTATGCCTGGCGGAAAAACCGGGTACGACCCACGAGGAATATGAAGAGGAGCACGATGACAGCCATAAACCAAAAAGGCGAGTAAATCCCAAGGATCTTCGTCTGGCCAAAAACCGTAAAGCCATTTCCAATATTGGTGACACCAGCGCCAGATACTAGCTGCAGGCCACCACGGTAGATGGAAAGTGTTGCTAGAGTGGCGATCAGCGCATTAATCCGAAACTTGGTAACCAGAACTCCGTTGAGAGTTCCAAGCACCACGCCCCAACTGCAACCGACAAGGAACGCGCCGATTGGAGGTAGACCCAACTGCTTTGCCGCTAGACCGGCCATGATACCGGAAAACGCCATGATGCCACCAATCGAGAGGTCAAACATGCCACTTATCATGAGTAACATCATTCCGCAGGCCAGGATTCCAGTCTGGGCTGTGTCCAAGAGAACGACCGCAGCATTCGCTGGCCGTGGGAAAGTGTTTGGCTCAAGTATTGTCATCAACATGATGAGAGCGGCAATTAACAACACTAGCAATTTTTGCCGATCGGTTATGATGCGAATGAGCAAAGATTTACCGCGCGATTGTTTGGGATTGGCACTTTCTGGCAAATCTATTGCGGAAGGTGAGGCGTCACTGCTCATGCTATATTACCTTGCTGAGTTGTCTGGGGAGAAAGGGCCGCAAGTTCAAGAATGGCGACTTCGGTAGCGTCCGCTGCGTCGATTTCACCAACCACGCGGCGTTCGGACATGACTACAATGCGATGCGCAAGCGCCAGCACTTCTGGCAGATCGGAAGAAACGACCAGAAGTGCCATACCCTTTGCGGCGAGGTCACGTAGAATCCGATAGATGTCCGCCTTGGAGCCAACGTCTACTCCGCGTGTAGGTTCATCCACAATGAGGATACGTGGTTCGCGCGCCAGCCACTTGGCAAGTAACACTTTCTGCTGATTGCCACCCGACAGGTAACGTACTTCGCGGTCGACGCTGGGTGAGGCAATGCGGAGTTCATCGGCGAACTGCTGGCTGACTTGCCGCATCTCAGTCTCGGACAACAACCCCGAGTGAGTATAAGCAGCAAGATTAGCGGCTACCACGTTTGCTGTGATCGTAAAATCCATGAAAAGACCGCTTTCCTTGCGGTCTTCCGGCAACATGGAAATGCCTGCTGCGATAGAATCTTCAGGACTTCTCGGCCTTAATTCACGGCCCCCCACCTTAAGGCTGCCTTCTTGGATAGGCCGGACTCCGAATATCGCCTGGCACACTTCCGTTCGGCCGGCACCCAAAAGGCCGGCGAGACAAACAATCTCGCCGTAACGCAATGAGAACGTTGCCGATACCACCGGATCCGCTGCAAGATTTCTGACTTCCAGTGCGATGGCGGCATCCTTTGCCGCACGCCGAGGATCGGGCTCGAACGAGAGCTCGCGTCCAACCATTAACGAGATCAGTTCCCGATGCGTGACGTTTGCCGTATCACGCACACCCGTTACGCGACCATCCTTTAGTACCGTGACGCGATCAGAGATTTCAAAAATCTCGGCCATGCGGTGGGAGACATAGACCACTGAAACGCCTTGGGCGGCCAAGCGCCTAATAACACCAAAAAGATGACGTCCCTCATTTATAGTCAACGAAGACGTTGGCTCGTCAAGTATGATCACTTTCAGTTCATGTGAGAGGCCCTTTGCAATCTCCACCATTTGCTGCTGGCCGGGCGATAGGCTAGACACCGTCGTGCGAGGATCAATGTCTACCTCCAATTCCGCGAGAATTCGCCGCGCACCTTCGTACATTGGATTTTGGCGAATGATGCCGATTCCGTTGACGGGTTGGCGGCCCGCGTAAATATTCTCAGCGACGCTCAACGCCCCGACAAGACTGCGTTCTTGGAAAACCATTGCAATACCGGCATCTGCAGCACCCCGCTCACCGAGAGCTTCGATCGAGACACCGTCAAGTTCAATTGCGCCACTGTCGGGTCGGTAAACACCCGCAACGAGGTGCATCAGTGTGGATTTACCTGCCCCATTCTCACCAATGAGAGCATGCACTTCGCCACGACGGACCTCAAAACTCACTTCATCAACGGCCCTGACACCAGGAAACGTCTTGACGACATTTCGAATGGCAAGGCGTGGTGCTGCGGGCGAATGTTGGCCATCACTCCCGATAACTGGCTTTTGGGCACCCGCTACCATCCCATTAACCTTGAGAAATTAGGGGATTTTGAACGGTCCCCGCCATTGAGGCAGGGACTTGGGGCTTCACAGAGAAAGCTACCTGCCGTCACCTGGAGGTCATCGCCGCCACATTCCTCTGAGGCGGACCTCTCGCACCATACAAAACAAATGGGAGTCTTTAGCGGACTAGGAACAACATTGGTTCTGGTTACTCTGAATATTGGACCTGCAAGACGGGATGGAAACTGAGCTGCCTCAAAACAATTCATGACATTTCTCGATCATCACCAAGCCCATCCAGTTCTAATTCATAATCGCAGACGTTCAGACCAATCCGGCCAAGCTGAAATGTCCCCTACTCTATGCAATCAATGTATCGAGCACTTAGGTAATATGTCAATAGCTTTTTGAGGGATGACCCTTTTGACGGTCTGTTCGTCGCTTTGAGAAGAGAGTTTTTCGACTTGGCTACTTTGTGTGAGTTACTGACCCAAAGCGTTCGGGCCGTGAATTAAATGATTTGTCAGGTCCGGCACAACCGCTGCAGCATGAGGGAACCAATTGACAGACCATTTCCGTCAACCAGGCTCGGCTCAGCCAAGGTCTGAAATTGGACAAAGGTGGAAGTTTGTCGTGCGTCACCAAAATGTCTGCTCTCGGTCAAAATGAAAAGTGTGACCGCAGTTACATCATCGATGATTTGCATTTGCACGCAGACAGGTTTGTCAAACAGTGGGAATTACCGACTTGAGGCAAGGTTGTCTTTTATTGATGGACAGGTTACATAACATATCCCCTCGGATACCACGCATATTCTGCAAGTGGTCCTTTTGTGGCGGCGGAGCCTATGCCGCTTTCATACCCTTTTGGTGTGGCCCGATAGGGTTCAAACTTTTAGCCAAGCGCTCAGAAATACGGTCAGCAACTTCAATAGTTGGATCCGCATCAAGGTGAGCGTATCTGGCTGTCGTTTGTGGCTGGGAGTGCCCCAGCAGTTTTCCAATGATGGGAAGTCCTTGCCCCATGGCAACTCCGTGCGAAGCAAAAGTATGTCGAAGATCATGGATGACCGTGTGGCCGGTGAAGGCCTTCACCGTCTCCATGATCTGGCTGCGCAAGGTGTTTGGCACCTTGTGAGACAGGCCCTCGCCTGCAAACAGGTAGCGGTTCTGCGGATCAGCTTTACGGTGCGTCGTCTTGTGCCAATCGAGCATGGCGAGTGTTTCCGGCGAGAGCTCAAACTCTAGGTCGGCCTCATTCTTCACGTCCTCCTTGGGGATGAAGAGATGCGTCCTGTTGCCGACCTTGATGAAGTTGCGGTCCAAA
>JANNUW010000164.1:0-16286 GCA_031414095.1 Hyphomicrobium sp.
AGGGGTCTGACCCCGCAAGCTCAGGGAGTGTCCCATGGCCGATACACTCGTCACGTCTGCACTTAAACCCAAGCTCATGAGTTCAGGAATGGGAGCACTCGCCCCTGGAGTGGAGCGCTACATCGTCAAGGGCGGTGGCACGGCGGTTTATGCGCTCGAACGCGACGACACTGTGGAAATTGCGCTGATAGAAGGCGATCAAACGGTCGAGATCGTCGCCTTCAATACCAGCGGCAAAAGCGATCTCGCCGTGATCGGCCTCAAGGGCCGTGCTAAGCCCGTTGGCATTGCCGCAATCCTGTCGGGCACTTCGGAAGATGCTGCACGCGTGCGCTTTGGATTGTTTCGTCGCGAACTCGACATCGGACGCGCACAGGCCGCCAAGCTTTTCGGACCAAGCGCCTCCGCCGGTGAGGCAACGACGCTCAGAGCGGAAAAGCCGGCCGTGATCGTCGTCGGCGTGCCAGCGCACGCAATGACCGTTTGGGATCAGAATCCGCCAAGCGATATTCTGGTTTTCGTTCATCGCGCGCGCCCCCCCGCGCCAGGACTTCTTCGCCTGCCCGAGCCCTTGGCCGAGCCGCGGCTCGATCTCACCATCAACATCGCCAGCGCCATCTCGTTCGAAGTGTACGAGGGCGAATACATCCAGATCGTCGATGTTGCCGGCCGCCAATGCTCCGACTTCGTCGCCTTCCACCGCAAGTCCCTCGACAAGGGTACCGTGCTCGGCATCGACAGCACCACCACGCGCACAATGACCGGCGTCGCCTATCCGCGGCCGGGGCTGTTGTCGAAGTTCTTCGACCGCGATCAGAATGCGCTTGTTGAAGTCGTGCAGGATACTGTCGGCCGGCACGACACCTTCGGGCTCGCCTGCACGCGGCGCTTCTACGAAGACATGGGCTATTTCGGCCACGTCAGTTGCTCAGAAAACTTCAATGCGGCGATGGCGCCGTTTGAAGTGGGCAACTATCGCGGTTGGCCAGCCATCAACTTTTTTTACAACACCAATGTCGATGCCCATAACAACATCTGGTTCGACGAACCGTGGTCGCGGCCGGGCGACTATGTCCTGATGCGGGCGCTGTCTGATCTCGTGTGCGGAGCGTCGTCGTGCCCCGACGACATCGACCCGGCGAATGGCTGGTCGCTTTCCGAAATTCAGGTGCGCGTCTATCCCAAAGACGCAAACTTCAAGCGCGCGATTGGATACCGAATGACACCGCAGTCGCCACTTCAGCTCACGCGTGAAACGGGCTTTCATCCGCGCACATCGGCGCTCACGCGCACGTTCGGCGAATATCGCGGCTTCTGGGTGCCGAACTGCTTTGCCAAGAATGGCCCCATCGACGAGTATTGGGCTTGCCGCGAACGCGCCGTCATCATGGACCTGTCGCCGTTACGCAAACTTGAAATCGTCGGACCCGATGCCGAAAGCTTTCTGCAAGGGCTTCTGCCGCGCGATATCCGCAAGCTGGCCGTCGGCCAAATTTTTTATACGCCGATCTGTTACGAGCACGGCGGCATGATGGACGACGGCACGCTGTTCCGGATGTCCGAGACGAATTTCCGCTGGATCGGCGGCGACGATGCGAGCCTTTTGTGGATGAAGGAGCAGGCCGCAAAGTCGGGCGCCAAGGTTCACCTGAAAACCTCAAGCGACCAGATCCATAATGTAGCCGTGCAGGGGCCGAAGTCGCGCGATATCTTGCGTGAGCTCCTGTGGACGCCACCGGGACGGCCGTCGATCGACGAGGTTGGATTGTTTCGCTTCACCGTGGGGCGGTTCGGCGGCTACCAGGGAGCCCCCGTTCTGGTTTCGCGCACCGGATATACCGGCGAACTCGGCTATGAAGTGTTCTGCAATCCAGCCGACGCCCCTCAAGTTTGGGATGCCATTATGGAGGCCGGCGAAGCCCACGGCATCGCGCCGTTTGGGTTTGAAGCTTTGGATATGGTGCGCATCGAGGCTGGCCTCGTCTTCGGTGGCCACGACTTCGATTCAACGACCGACCCGATCGAAGCTGGTATCGGCTTTACGATCCCATCGAAAAAAGAAGAGGACTACATCGGCAAGGCGGCGATCGAAAAACGCCGCGTCAATCCGCTGCGTAAATTCGTCGGACTTGAACTTGCCGGCAACGAAAAGGCCGGCCATGGCGACCCGGTCTATATCGGCCGCGCGCAAGTCGGCAGTGTCACGAGCGCCATGAAATCGCCGCTGCTCAAAAAATCGTTGGCGCTCGCGCGGCTCGATGTCATGCACGCCGATATCGGAACCGAGGTCGAAATCGGCAAACTCGATGGTCACCAGAAGCGCCTGAAAGCGCAGGTCGTGCGCTTTCCCTTCTACGATCCCGAGAAAAAGCGGGTGAAGTCATAACAGGTCCAGTCGGAATTCCTTGGTCTGAAGGATGTCCCCATTCCAGCTTTGGGCCCATTATGATATCGTGACTAGGAGATCGCATCGGGCTCGTGCGCAGTTTGAGGTTATCCACATCAAGGGCATTCACCACATGCTTCGCCACGTTGATGGCCGCGTTCCAACGGTGCCTGTGCACGGAACCGAAATTATCGGACCCGGACTATTGAGCAAGATCTTGCGCGATTGCGATATGACCCGCGACGCTTTTATAGCCCTTCTGTAATGGGCTAACGCGCTCCTAAAACAACTGCGCCCGTTGCAAAGCTTTACCGCCATGACGTTCATCCTCGGGCTAGACCGTGGTTCAAGCCCGAGGATGTTATTCGTTGTGTCGTCTGACCCTCAACCCACCGCGGTGCGCTTCAGTTTCTTGGGATCATCGAAGTTGATCGGATGGGCGATTGCATTTGCCTGAACGGTCTTGCCGCGAACTTCGAGTTTGGTGCCTTCCACTGCAGCCGGCACAGACAGACGCGCGATCGCCATCGTCCTATTCGTCAGTCGCGAATGCATGGCACAGGTGACGACGCCGACCTTTTGCCCGTTGTGATGAACCTCGTCCCCGCCGTCTGGCGCGGTCGGGCCGTCGATCAAAAGCCCATAGACCTTGAAACGCTCTTTGCCTTTCAGACGGTAATGCTCCTCCGCGCCACGGAAGCCCTGCTTGCCGGGCGAAACCGTGAAATCGAGGCCGAGCTCCCAAAGCGTATCGCCAGGGCCTTCGTTGGCGAAGGGATAGAGCTGCGAATTGTCATAGGGATAAAACAGCAGGGAGCTTTCAACCCGTAGATAGTCGAGAACGGTAAAGGCGCACGGGATGATGCCCAAGGGCTTGCCTTCCTCAAGAATGCGATCCCAGATCATCGGCACATTTTCAAAGCGGCAGAAAATTTCGTAACCGCGCTCGCCGGTATAGCCCGTGCGCGAGATCATCACGGGGGCACCAAACAGCGTCGTCTGCAAGTGATGGAAGTATTTGAGGTCGCGAATGCCGGGCACATGCTTCGAGAGATAATCAACCGCGAGCGGGCCCTGCAGCGACAGATCGTGTAAATCGTCGTCACATTGCAGCGAAACGTTGCGGCCCGTCGCATAGCGGGCCAGCTGCTCGTGGCCGGTGCCCGCGCCGTGCACCACCATCCAGGCATTGGGGCCGGTGCGATACAAAATGCAATCGTCGGTAAATTTGCCGGCATCGTTCAGCATGCAGGCGTAGGCCGACTTGCCGGGATAGATCTTCGTCACGTCGCGCGTTGTCGCCATGTCAATCAGCGCCGAGGCATTCGGCCCGGTCACGTGAACTTTTTTGAGCCCTGACACGTCCATCAGGCCGGCCTTGGTGCGGATGGCCTCATGCCCTTCGGACAGGCTTGTCGCTTCGTAACCCCAAGCTGTTCCCATGCCGTTCCAGTCTTCGAGCTTGGACCCGAGCGCGCGGTGCCGGTCGGCGATGGCTGAATAGCGCCAAGACGTCGTCATGGTGTGGTGTCTCCCCTGTTGCGCGATCGATGCTAAAAAACTGGGCTCAGTCTGCCGCAAGTATTCTCACAAGTCAAAAGACTTGCCTGTGATTAAACAAAAAAAACGTTCAACCGAATGCCCGCTTTGATTTGCGCCATCTTGTAACGGAACTATTGACCAGTTGCAGACAAGCCAAGATTTGTGGGTCACGCGCAAACGTGCCGACACTAAGGGACTCCGGCGGTTGGCCGCAGCATGATATCGCCGAATACTCCCTACTCCTGCCCGCGCTGGCCGTAGGTTTTGAATTTTTGCAAGACCACGTCCATCTCGGCGGCCGCAATGATGGTGGGCTCACCCAAGGCCAGCACCTTGATAAATTGCGCGGCTAGAATCTCGACTTCATGGGCCAGCTCGAGCGCTGCACTGAGCGTCGCACCAATGGCGATCTGGCCGTGGTTTGCCATCAGGCACGCATCGCGATCTTTCAATCCGTCCACCACATGCGCCGCGAGACCGGAGGTGCCGAACGTCGCGTAGGGCACCAGCGGAATGTCGGCGCCGCCTGCCACCGCGACCATATAATGAAAGGCCGGAATGGAATTGTGAGCGCACGCCAGCGCCGTCGCATTGAGCGAATGCGTGTGCACGATCGCGTGCCGGTCGGCGCGCGCCGCATAGGCGGCCAGATGAAAATGCCACTCGCTCGATGGCCGCCGCTCGCCTGGCACAACGGCGCCTTCACCGTCTACATAAACAATATCGGCGGGCTCGAGGTCTTCATACGCCATGCCCGACGGCGTGATCAGCATTCCGCTGTTCCAACGGCATGACACATTGCCCGAACGCCCCGGCGACAGTCCGCTACGGCTCATGGCACGTGCTGTTTCGATAACGCTGCGGCGTGCCGCTTTTTCCGAGGCTCTTGCCAGCGGCGCTTTCGGCTTCTTACTCATGCGCGAAGCTTTCTTTCTGGGTAAAGCGCGAGCAAGCCTTCGCGCGTAGCCGCGCAAACGCCGCGCTCGGTCATCAAGCCGCTGATCAGACGCGCTGGTGTGACATCGAAGGCCGGATTGGCAGCCCTCGCACCGGGTGCTGCAATATCAACTGTCACGACGCTTCCGTCCGGCAGACGGCCCGGCATGGTCAGCACTTCGGCAGGCGAGCGTTCTTCGATCGGGATGAGGCGGCCGTCGTCGAGGCTCCAGTCGATGGTCGAATGCGGCAGGGCCACGTAAAACGGCACGCCGTTGTCGTGCGCCGCGAGCGCTTTTAAATACGTGCCTATTTTATTGGCGACATCGCCGTTTGCCGTCGTGCGATCCGTGCCCACGATGCACACGTCGACCATGCCTTTTTGCATGTAGTGGCCGCCAGCGTTGTCGGCGATGAGAGTATAGGGAACGCCGTACGCGCCCAGTTCGAACGCGGTCAGCGCTGCCCCCTGATTACGCGGGCGCGTTTCATCGACCCAGACATGCACGGGCAGCCCTGCGTCATGGGCTTGATAGATCGGCGAGGTCGCGGTGCCCCAGTCGACACAGGCGAGCCACCCCGCATTGCAGTGGGTGAGAATGTTGACCGGCGCGCCGGGTCCCTTCTTCTCCGCAATTGCGCGGATGACATCGAGCCCATGGACACCTATCCGGCGACAGGTTTCAACGTCGTCATCGGCCATCGACGCCGCGCGGGCGTAGGCGGCAGTGACTCGATTGGGCGGCGACAGCGGTGCCAGCGTCGCGCGCATTTCGTCGAGCGCCCAGCGCAGATTGATCGCTGTCGGGCGCTGCGCGGCGAACAGGTTGATGGCGTTATCAAGCGAAACATCCGATGGGTCCGCGCGCATCGCAAGGCAAACACCGTAAGCTGCCGTCACACCGATCAAAGGAGCGCCGCGCACGCGCATCGTCAGGATAGCCTCGGCCGCCTGTTCAACGGTGGTCAGCGAGACGGTTGCGAGCCGATGCGGCAGCAGCGTCTGATCGATGATGCAAACGGTCACGCCGTCATCGGCGACCCAGATCGTGCGTGTCGGCGTTCCGTTAATTTTCAAATCGGCGATCCCATCGATCTCATTTCTCGAACGCTAATCTAGCCCGCCCACAACAGGCGGGCCCAGCGGAATGTTGAGCGTCGCGTCTAATCCACACGACGAGCACGATACGGCATACCACTCCGCATAGGGGCGCGCAGAGCGATCTATGACGGTTAAACCAGCGCGTTCACACCGCGGGCACGCAACGGGCTGGTCGGGATCGATGCGCCAAGCAGTAATGCGCGGCAACAGCCGCACTATTTCTTCGACACCGAGTTGCTGCGGCTCGGGCAGAACTTCAACTCCCTACTCTTATGCGCATCGCGGTCGGCTGAGTTCGGTGTCTGACCTGAGGTCAGATACCGTCAGACCTAATGCCCTTCGAATGCCATCAGGACGTGACTTTCGATGCCGGCCGCCTTGAGGCGCGCAACGCCGCCAAGTTCCGGCAGATCGATGATGAACGCCGCGCCGACGATTTCCCCGCCCGCGCGCGTGATCAGTTTAGCTGCGGCCTCGGCCGTGCCACCGGTCGCGATCAGATCGTCGACGATTAAAATTCGCTGGCCTTTGTGCAGAGCATCTTCGTGCATTTCGACGGTATCGATGCCGTATTCGAGCGCGTAGTTTTGCGCCAGCGTTTTCCACGGCAACTTGCCCTTCTTGCGGATCGGAATGAAGCCGCACCCGAGCCGGTCGGCAATGGCGCCGCCAAGAATGAAACCCCGCGCCTCGATCGCGGCTACCGCATGGACGGGAACGGTGCGATAGGGCTCCGCCATTTGCGCAACCGCGGCCTTGAAGCCTTGGCCATCGCCCAGCAGCGTCGTCACATCACGAAACATGATTCCGGGCTTTGGGTAGTCAGGAATTGTGCGGATCAGGCTCTTCAGATCGTTCAAGCGACACCTCGCGGTCAAAATCAAGGCGCAAAATAGCAGTAACAACGGACGCTGGGTAGTTTACACATTGTGCCAACAGGTGATTCTAAGTGTTCCGATTTAATGAGGTCCAGCCTGCCGGGCGCTCAGGCTCGCACACCCAAGGCTACGCCATGTCCGACGGCAACATTCCCCTAACCGGCCAAGCCAACATCGACGACTTGCCGCGCACGTTACGGCGCGAACACGAGGCCCGGGCCCGCGAAGCGCGCGAACGCGAAGACCATACATTCGGCAACCCCTCGATCAGCACGGGCGGCCGCGCCAGTTCCGACACCACTTACCCCGAACCTCAGTCCTACGAGGCGACCGCCATGACCGGTGAACCTTTTCCCTCCGTGGTCAAAGCGCTCGACATCCCGTTCGTCCATCTTGTCACCTTCTGTCTGAAGGCCGTGCTCGCAGCCATTCCAGCGATTCTCTTACTGATGGTGATCCTGTGGGGCGTGGGCCAGGTGATCGAAATCCTGATGCCTAACCTTCTCAAAATGAAAATCCTGATCACGTTCCCCAATAGCTGACGCTTCTTTCAAAGCGCGAAATTTGCTTCTCAAATTGAATATTTTTTGTGTTCCCGGCCAAGCACGCGGGCACCCGTTTATTGAGCCGGGATCGCGTCCCTGATAGCTTGGACGCGACCCCGGATCGGCGCGCCTCACATCCGTTCGCCACCCCGTCCGGGGAAGCCAGTGTAGGCGAGGCGTACCGTTAAGGCCAAAAAACCTAAGTAAGACGACTTCAAACTTAAACGGACACTCAAGATGCGCGCGGAAGCACCCGCCCCGCGACGGCGTCGAGTTTGGCGAGGAGAGCCGGGTCGCGGGCTTCAGGCGGGGTGATGATGGCGACGTCGAGTGCAGTGTCCGAGCCAATTGGACACGGTGGATGCTGCTTTGGGAAGGCGCGCGCAAGGCGGGCGACGAGGCGTTGTGCTTTCTCGGTATTGCCGGTCATCACCTTTATGATCGCGGCGACATCGACCGATGCATGATCGGAATGCCAGCAGTCGTAATCTGTCACCATGGCGACGGTCGCGTAGGCGATCTCGGCCTCGCGCGCGAGTTTAGCTTCCGGCATGTTGGTCATACCGATCACATCACAGCCCCAGCTGCGATACATGTTCGATTCAGCGCGCGTCGAAAACTGCGGGCCCTCCATGACGAGATACGTGCCGCCGCGCGTGCATGCGATGCCCTCTTCGTCCGCGACTGCCGCGATGGCATCGACCAGCAGCGGGCTGACGGGATCGGCGACCGACACATGCGCCACGCAGCCCGGTCCGAAAAACGATTTTTCACGCGCAAACGTGCGGTCGATAAACTGATCGGGCAGCACGAAATGGCCGGGCGCATACTGTTCCCGCAACGAGCCGCAAGCTGAAATCGAGACGAGGTCGGTGACACCTGCGCGCTTCATCGCATCGATATTGGCGCGGTAGTTGATCGCCGAGGGCGGAATTTTATGACCCCGGCCATGGCGCGGCAGAAACCGAATCGGCAGCCCGTCGATGTCGGCGAATAAAATCTCGTCCGACGGCGCACCCCACGGCCCTTTGACGAGTTGCCAGTGGGAATTGGAGAGTCCGGGCAGGTTGTAGAAACCGCTGCCGCCTAAAATTCCTAGAACCGATTGCACCATGTCGCCCCCCGCTACGTTTGCGGGCACAGTTACACGCCACTATGCACGGCCGGCAAGGCCATTGCGTTGCAAGCGGCCGAACCTATCTGAGCAAAGACTTAAGTGAACTAGCGATCGCCTCGCAGGCCACCGGCCGGCGCGGGCGCAAAGCCGGCAGCGCCAACGTCGCGCATCCCTCCCGACGTGCTGCCCATGGAGCCGGACGTGGCGCCCAACGAGAACGAGGGCCTGACGACACCGATAACTGGCGATTGATCGCCCGTCGCGCGCGTCGCGGCCGTATTTTCCGTCGACGCATCGCTTGCATCGACTGGTCCGACCGGCTCACCATTTTTGCAGGTCCGTACGGGACCAGGCGACAACTGGCCCAAGTCTCCGGCGCCAGATTCGTTGTCGTTGCTGGCTTTACGGCCGTAGCGATTTCCCCAGCCAGCAACGATGCCGCTCGCCTGCTGACGCAAGCCGGTTCCCGACCCACAGAAAATGTTCTGATAGATGTCCTCGATCCACAACCGCTCCGGTCCGGGCGCGTTTTCCTTTGCGACCGAAATTAACGCGAGTGCGCGAGGCTGGTCGGCGGGCATGAATTTACCGCGCCAAAGCAGATCGGCGAGGAAAGCCTGCGCGCCAGCGTGGCCCTTTTGCGTGAGCACGGACAGCCAGTGCTTGGCCTTCTGCTCGTTGGCCTCAACGCCCTCGCCTTTTAGTTGCATCTTTGCCAGTTCGAACTGCGCATCCTCGTCGTCGAACATGACGGAGGCATTGTGCAAATACTCGATCGATCGATCGAGATTTGGCGCCAAACCGATTTGCGGAAGGCCCGACCGCACATAGCTGGCCAGCGCCGTGATGGAGCGTCCGACATAAAATGCGCGCGGATCGTTGTCGGGGTCGACTTCGGCATACTCGTCGACGAGTTTGCGCAACAGCACATAGGCCTTGGCGTGGTCGGTGTAGGCGCTCGTGCTATCGGCGTAGATGCGCGCCAAATAGTAATTGGCCATGAACTCGTTTTCACGCGCGGCGTGTTCGAGCGCGGGAATCGCAATCTCGTAGTAGCCGCCCTGATAGGCGCTCATGCCTTGCTTCAGCGCGTCTCTGGGCGACGAGAAGGCCACTGAGCCCGCTGCGTGTGCAGGTGTCATCGCCGCAAGCGGCAAAGCCATCGCACACAACGTAATCCTGATCAGCTTATATATCCGCATAGCACTGCACTTCCGCTTTTCCGCCCGCATGGGTCACGGCGCCAAAACGCGCGGGACCGACCTGGGCTGCAAATTTTGCGATAGCACCCGTCGTGTACAGATTGGGCGGGAGCTTCCAATTCTTACGGCGGCGCTCAAGCTCAGCACTGTCGACCTCAAGGTCGATGGTGCCTTTTTCAGCGTCGATGGAGATGATATCGCCGTTTTCGATAAGCCCTATCGGACCGCCAACGGCCGCTTCCGGCCCGACATGTCCGATACAAAACCCGCGCGTCGCGCCCGAGAAGCGGCCGTCGGTGATGAGGGCAACCTTGTCGCCGGCACCTTGGCCGTAAAGAGCCGCCGTCGTCGACAGCATCTCGCGCATGCCGGGCCCGCCCTTGGGTCCTTCATAGCGAATGACGAGCACTTCACCGTCTTTGTAGTTACGGGCCGAGACAGCCGCAAAGGCGTCTTCCTCGCATTCGAAAACGCGAGCTGGACCACGGAAATCGAGTTTCTTCATACCGGCGACCTTTACGATCGCCCCCTCTGGTGCCAGCGAGCCCTTGAGGCCGACAACACCGCCTGTCGGTGATATGGGCGCTGAGACCGGATAAACAACCTTTTGATTATAGTTAAACTTCACGTTTTCGAGATTCTGCGCGATCGTCTTGCCTGTGACCGTCAAGCAGTCGCCGTGCAAGAACCCGCCCTCAAGCAGAGCCTTCATGATCTGGGGTACGCCGCCGATATCGAACACGTCCTTGGCGACGAACTGCCCGCCGGGTTTAAGATCAGCGATATACGGCGTGCGCTTGAATATTCTCGCAACGTCGAAAAGGTCGAAGTCGAGGCCTATCTCGTGCGCCATCGCGGGCAAATGCAAGGCCGCGTTGGTCGATCCGCCCGTTGCCGCCACGATGGTCGCCGCGTTTTCAAAAGCCTTCATCGTGCAAATGTGACGGGGACGGATGCCATCGGCCAGCAGGCGCATCACCGCCCGGCCGCTATCGACCGCGTATTGATCGCGCGCTAAGTCGGGTGCAGGCGCGCCAGCTGATCCAGGAAGTGCAAGCCCGATTGCCTCGGAAACGCAGGCCATCGTGTTAGCGGTAAACTGACCGCCGCATGATCCGGCCGAGGGGCACGCGACCGATTCCAGTTCGTGCAGCTCTTCACTCGTCATGCGGCCGGCTGAATGCATGCCAACGCCTTCGAACACGTCGACAACGGTCACGTCTTTGCCTTTGTAACGGCCGGGCAAAATCGACCCGCCGTAGAGAAAGACGGACGGCACGTTGAGGCGCAGCATGGACATCATGATGCCGGGCAGTGATTTATCGCAGCCCGCAATGCCCACGAGCGCGTCGTAGCAGTGGCCGCGCATTGTCAGCTCGATGGAATCGGCGATGACTTCGCGCGACACCAGTGACGACTTCATGCCCTGGTGCCCCATGGCGATGCCGTCCGTGACGGTGATCGTGCAAAACTCACGCGGTGTGCCGCCAGCCGCGTCGACGCCCTTTTTGGCGGACTGAGCCTGGCGCATAAGAGAGATATTGCAGGGGGCGGCCTCATTCCAGCAACTCGCAACGCCGACGAACGGACGATTGATTTGTTCTTCGGTCAGCCCCATGGCGTAGTAATACGAGCGGTGAGGCGCGCGGGCCGAACCTTGCGTTACGTGACGGCTTGGCAATTTCGATTTGTCGAACGTCTTGGCGTCCATCGTCGCGCTTTTCTCTCTAACGATTATTTGTGCCGGCTATTTCGTCCGTCGCGGCATGCCCCTGTTCGACAAACCCAAACCTTCGGAATGCCGGATTTTATCGGCCAGCGTCACCTTAGGAGTGCGTAGGGTTTGTGGCCCAAAAGAGGCATCTAAAGGTCGAGATTGTTGCGGTCAGGCAACAACTAACAATTCGGGTACCTTTCGGTGAAAGTCGTCCATTTTCTGTAACTGTCGAGCCACACAGCGAGCTTCACGCGACGCCGTCAAACCAAACGCAACGACAATTTCGTGCAGGATCAGTAGGCATTAACTTCGACCCGCTGAAGGCCCAAAGCGGGCAAGTTGGTGTCACCGGAAGACAATTATGCGGAGGCGTCTCAGCGGTCGGGCGACCGTGAGCAGTCTGTTCCTCAGGGAACAGCCTTTGCGCGGCCTTCGTCATATCTTAGAGTTTTAAGGCGCAAGTACACCCGTCTCGGGATGCAAAAGGGAACGCCGATATGTTGGATCAGCAAGACACACCGCTGCCGGCTGGTCCTCCGGCGGCACCGCCCACAAGGCCTTCGAGCGAAAGCCCCGGCGAGCGCACGACCCTGCATATCAGCTGGCTGCAGCCAACCGGCCTGCTCGCTTTATCGGCGACAAATTTTCTGCTGCGCTTCGTTACCCTCGGCATCTACTCGTTCTGGGGTAAGACCGAAGTGCGCAAGCGCATCTGGTCGGGAATCCGCATCGAAGGCGAACCCCTGCAGTATTCGGGGACGGGTAAAGAACTCTTCTTGGGGTTTCTCATTATCTTCGGCGCGGTGCTGCTGCCCATTACGCTGATTTCGCTGGCGGTCAGCCTGATCTTCGGTCCTGAATCACCCGCGCACGTGATTTTCCCGATCCTGCTTTATCCCCTGATCTTTATCCTGATCGGCATCGGCACGTACCGCGCCCAGCGCTACCGTCTAACGAGAACTGTCTGGCGCGGCATCCGCGGCGGCATGCAGGGCAGCGACGTGCATTACGCATGGACCTACTTCTGGTCGGCCCTCCTGCTGCCCTCCACGCTCGGCTGGCTGACGCCCTGGCGTTCAACGGAACTGCAAAAGATTCTGACCCGCGACTCGCGTTTCGGCGACCGGGCCTTCACCTTCACGGCAAAGCCAGGCCCGCTTTACAGAAGCTTCAGCGCGCTATGGTTCGGCTCGCTTTTCATTGCGATCGCGGCCGTCAGTATTTTTAGCTTGAATATCGATATCAAGATGTTCATGCCCGATGAATTCGGTCCAAAGCTACCCAGCCCAGAGCACACAATCAAAATGATCGCGCTTATATACGCGATCTTTATTGCGGCCTACTTCGCCTATTACATTCTGTCTGCATGGTACCGCTCGAAGTCCATAAATCACTTTGCTGCGCACACGCATTTTGAAGGCGCGACGTTCCGCTCGACGGTGACGGGCTTTGGTCTCGTGCGCGTCGCCGTCGGAAATTTCCTGCTCAACGTCATGGGCTGGATCATCGGGCTTGCGCTGTTCGGTCTCCTGCTGGCGCCTGTCTGGATTCTCAACGCCGGCGGCATTGCCAACGAGGGCACGGAAGGATTGAGATCGGTTGCCATGGCTGTGGGCGCGCTGGCCTTGATTGCGTCGTCTGGATTGTTTTCGCCCATCATTCAGGCCCGGACCATGCGTTATCTCGTTAAAAATTTGAGCATCGACGGAACCGTTCCGCTCGGTAATATTGCCCAAGGCGAAGTACAAAAGCTGTCGCGCGGCGAAGGTTTGGCACAGGCGTTCGATATCGATGGCTTCTGACCCCGGCTCCAAGGCGGTATTCTACGGCCGCTACAGCGATGGCAAGTCAGCCGCCGCCAGCGACGCGCAATTGCAACTGGCGCCCGATGGCATCGCCATTAAACTGGCCGGCCACGACGTGCCCATGCTGTGGCCGTACGCGAGTTTGAGCTCGGCCGAACCGTTGAGCGAGTACGCAATCGACGGTTTGCTGTCGAGCACGGCGGCACCGGGCGCTTCGCTGTTTGCAACAGAAGGCACATTCGTGCGCCGGCTCGCTGGCTCGGCACCGCATCTGACGGCGAAGGCACAACGCTGGTCGAATGCCAAACCGTGGATTGCAGCGACCGCACTGATAGCTGCCATCGCCGTCACGATTTCTGTCTTTAATCTGTCGCCTTCGCACGCCATTGCCACCATGTTGCCCGATAAGGCGCGCGCCAAGCTCGGAAGTCATGCCATTGCCTCCATGACCGGCGAGCGGCGCACCTGCGACGACGCCAAGGGGCTAGCCGCGCTCAATCGTTTGACAGAAAAGCTCTCCAAGGCATCAGGTGCCAGTGCCAAATTCGACATCACCGTCATCGATTGGGGCCTGCTCAATGCCTTTGCGGTGCCCGGCGAACGCATCATCACCACACGCAAGCTGATCGCGAAGGCCGAAAGTGCCGACGAAGTGGCCGGCGTGCTCGCCCACGAGATGGGCCATGGCATCGAGCTGCACGCAGAGACCGGCCTCGTGCGCGCCATCGGCCTGTCGGCTGCCGTCGAACTGATGCTGGGCGGATCGGGCGGGACGCTTGCCAATGTCGGTGTTGCTCTAGCCGCGCTGTCCTACTCGCGCGAGGCCGAACGCGACGCCGATACGCATGCCTTGCGCATCTTGAAGAACGCCGCCATTTCTTCGAAGGGCCTGGCCGCGTTTTTCGCCCGCATGAAAAAAGAGGAACTCGACGTCGGTGGCGACTCCACGCGCGGCGTGCTGGACGCGGTCAGCACCCATCCCAATACCGTCGAGCGCATTGCAAAGATCGCAGCACAGACACCCTACCCGGCTAAACCGGCGCTCTCTGACGGCGACTGGGCGGACTTAAAAGGCATTTGCGGGCCGGCAAAGCCCGGCATGGACGAAGACGGCGATGGCCAGAACGATGGCGCCGAAGCTCCGGCACCTAAAAAGCCGCCGCCCAGCAAGGACGGCCCAGCCGCCAAGAAGAAGCCGCTGCAGAAACTGGAAAAGCGCGACAAAGCGAAGTCGGGCCGCGATATCTAAGCCAAACCCGCGCGATTCCTATCAGCTCATGTGCCCGTTTAACGCGGCCTTGATCGGTATCTGCCACAACGAGGCCCGATGTTTGCCGCAAACCCGTGGCGATGTGCCTGAACGTCCGTTCATTACGGCGGCGGACTACGACAGGTGTCTATGCGGCTACGCTTTGCAATATTGACCGTTCTGGCTTTCACAACTGCAACTGCGGTCTACATCGCCGTGCCGTTTTGGACTGCGTGGTCGATCCGAGAAGCCATCAAGAGCGGCGACAGCGCCTACCTTGCCCGCAAGGTCGACTTTGCGAGCGTGCGCGAAACCTTGCGCCCGTCTCTGGCGCAGGTGGCACTAGACATTCCAGATCCAGCCTCTGGTGAAGCAGCACCGGCTCCGGGCTTATGGAAGCGCATCAAAAGCTACTGGGGACGCAGCGCCATCGACCGTCTCGTCGACAGTTACGTGACGCCCGAAGGCCTGCCGAAAATGTTTCAGTGGCGCCAGACCTACCGCCAAGCAACAGGCAGTGCCAGCGCCTCGTCGCAGGCGTTGCCGTTCCGCGAACGCTTTGTGAAATTCTGGTCGCGGCTGAAACGTGCCGAATTCAAATCGCTGACTGAATTCGAGATCGAACTCCGCGATCAGTTCGACGCCAGCCGTTCCCATGTCGGCTTGCTGACCCTTGGCGGTCTCAGTTCCGGCCTCGACTGGAAATTGACGGAGCTGCGCGTACAGCAAGCAAATGAAAGCAACGCCCCGCTTTCAACCGACCGCTGACCGCACGCAAGGCGGGACCCTTAAGACTTGGCGCGCACGTAACTGCCCGGCGCATCTTCTATGACGCCCAGTGTCTCGCCGGGATCGCGCGGGATCGTCCAATTGCCCGATTGGCCCGCCAGCCATTTCGTCCAGTGTGGCCACCAGGAGCCCGGCTGTGGCGTCGCCGTCGCGATCCAATCGTCGAGCGAGCCTTTGCGGTTTTTGCCACCCGTCCAGTATTGATACTTCACCTTTTCGGGCGGGTTGACGACGCCGGCAATGTGGCCGCTGCCAGCCAGCACAAACTCGGCCTTGGCCCCCAACAGCTTCGAGCCGATAAATACCGACTTGGCCGGTGCGATATGGTCTTCTTTGGTCGCCAGATGATAAATCGGCAGCTTGATCTTGGACAGGTCGAGTTCGACGCCGCCGAGCGTCATTTCGCCTTTGGCAAGCCGGTTTTCGTTATAAAATTCGCGCAGATAAAAGCCGTGGTTGGCCGCACACATGCGCGTCGAATCCTGATTCCAATACAGCAGATCGAACGGAAACGGCTTCTTTCCGAGCATGTAGTTGGAAACGATATAGGGCCAGATCAGATCGCGCGAGCGCATGATGTTAAAGACATTGGCCATGCGTGAGCCGTCGAGATAACCGCGCTCTGCCATCATCTCGTTCAAGTTTTTGAGCTGCTCGTCACTCGTGAACATCAACAGATCGCCGGCCTGGGAAAAGTCGACCTGTGTCGTCAGGAAGGTGACCGATTTGAACGGCGCCTCGCCGCGCGCCGCCAGATAGGCCAAGGTGCAGGCGAGCAATGTGCCGCCGACGCAATAGCCCGTGACGTTGATCTGCTCGACGCCGGTTTCCTTGCGGACCGCATCGACAGCCCGTAACAGCCCTTCGAGCATATAGTCTTCGAAGGTTTTTGCTGCCAGCTTCTGGTCGGGATTGACCCACGAGACGACAAAGACTGTGAAGCCCTGATCGACCGTATATTTGATGAGACTCTTGGCCGGCGTTAAATCGAGCACGTAGTATTTGTTGATCCACGGCG
>JANNUW010000165.1:0-1408 GCA_031414095.1 Hyphomicrobium sp.
GGTGGCTGGCATGGTTCGGGACCTTCTTCAAATCGCGTTCTATCGTTTAAGCTTGCAGCGTCAGCTCCAACGCCGGTTGCTCCACATCCACTGCTCGGGGACCTCGCGAATCCAGGCCTCGAACTGCCGTTGCATCGCAGCCGTCGCCCAGCGAATGTCTTCCGATTGATTGGCCGTCCGCGGGATCCGCAACTCGACCAGCTCGATGCGGAACTTAACGCCGCCGCCGATCCGCACACAACGGGCCAGCCAAATGCGGGCGCCGACGCGGCGCGCGATTATCGCTGGCATTGCGACCGTACCGGCGTCGCGCCCAAAGAACGGCACCTGCAGGCCGGTGCGATCGTACAGGTCGGCGACCATGCCGAGCCGTCCGCCGCGCCGCACATAATCCATGATCAACCGCGCGGTCTTTTTGCCTTCGCCGTGATCGCCCTCGACCTTGCCGCGCCCGAGCAGCCCGCCGGGGTAGAGATCGCGGCGCTGATAGCGCAAATACTGATCGACATACGGGTTGTTGACCGAGCGGTAGACGGCGGCCGGGTTCGCCCCCGCCAGGGTCAGCGGCCAGATCGCCAGTTCCCAATTGCCCATGTGCAACGACACCCCGACGACCGGTCCGAGCTTGTCGCGATAGCGCGCGAACACCTGCAGATTTGCGATCTCGATCCGCTTCGGATCGCGCAGGATGCGGTCCATCTGCATCGTCTCGGCCATCACGCGGCCAAGGTTCTCCCAGTTCGCCAGGGCGATCTTCTCGCGCGCCGCTGGCGGCATAGCGGGAAACGCGATCGCCAGATTGGCGAGCGCTCTAATGTGACGTTTAGGCGTGATCTTCGGCGCTAGATACCGCCACGCGCGCCCGGATACCGCGCTCGCCGTGTCGAGTGGCGCTGCCCGCACGATCCCAACGATGGCGCGCAGAGCCACGTATTCAAGGCGAAACTGGAAGTCGCGCAAGACGGAAATGGGGACGGACATGAAGCCTTTTATGTTGCAGCGCAGTGGTGGCGTCTGTGATGACTACAGGCGGCACCACGCGTCAAGCCGCAGTTGGCGCGCGCATCAAACGAGGCAGACTGCCTGATGGCTCGAAACCGGCCCGCATCACCTGCCGCTTCAGCGCAGCAAACCCACCGGCCAGATGCAGCCCCAGTCCACGCGCGAGGTCGGCCGGCAGCAGATCGGCCAGCAGCGACCGGTTGAGCAGGTCGACAGCGGTGGTGCGTAGGGCGATGTCGGTGCGTCGCGCTGCATCGTAGGCGCCGAGCAGTGCAGCGCCGCCGATATCCTGCGACGTGGCCATCGCCGCGCCCACCAGATCGGCCAGCACTGCGACGTCGCGAAAGCCCAGGTTGAGGCCCTGCGCGCCGATCGGCGGCAAGGTGTGGCCGGCCTCGCCAACGAG
>JANNUW010000166.1:0-11097 GCA_031414095.1 Hyphomicrobium sp.
GTTGGCGTGCTGGGCCTCGCCGCGCAGGCTATTTTCGGCGGCCACATCGTTGGTAGCCGCGCGTGCCGCCTCCTGTGCGATGCGGACACTCGAGCGGGCGTCGGCAACTTCCTGGCGCAATTTGAGAATGGTTTCGTGCGAGCGCCGCGCTTCCGCCTGGAGATTGGCGAGCGCCGTCGCATCAGCAGCGCTCGGAGCGGCTGTTACGTGTGACGGATCGGCCGTCACTGGCCCCGTATCGGTTCTCACATCGCCTGGTGGCGCCATCCACCCCGCCGTTTGCAACCATTGCTGCGCCGTGGCCGCGACCGGGTTGTCGGGGATGGCCCAAGCCCACGCGCCCAATCCGATGATACCAAGCGTCAGCGCTGGCATGGCCGCACTGCGCCGGCGCGCGTTTTGTACGGGCGGAGGTTGAGGGATGTCCTCGTCGGGATCCTGCGACGGCACCGTCAAGATGCCGATGGCTGGTGCGTAGGTGCCGAAGTTCCACAGATGGCCTTCGAGGTCGCGGCAGGAATAACCGCGTTGGCCTCCGGCTTCGCCGCTCAGCGGCAGCACGATCTCGGCGCCGCCAGTGATAGCCTTCTGCAGATGTGCCGCGGCGTCTTCGACGGTGACGTAGCAGGTCTGCGTTTCGATGCCGCCCAGTTCATCGGGCTGGCGCATATGCGCATCGAGATCGGACTGGCCGACCGGCACAAGCATGATGGTGCTACGGCCGTGCACCAGTTCAGCATAAACCGCGCCGCCATCGTGGCCCGGTACAAGTGCTTTTTGGGAAAACGAAAAGGCCGTCATGAGCCATTGTGCGGCCGCCGCGACATCGCGATAACGCAGCACAGGGACCAGACATTCCAAAGCAGGCTGTGCGCTGGGCGACATATAACTTTCCAGTCGGGCGGTAGAAGCGCTTGTGAGTTTATGCTCAAAAGCGTGCGATGAAGCCCGAATCACGCATCTCAAGAATACCTTGGACTTTCGAGGAGTTGGCGAAACAGTTTTGGTATTTCGAATGTAACGGTGGATTGTTGCCGGCAGAACACGGCATGACGTACACTCATGGTCCTGGGCACGGTCCCGGGTCGCCCCGATTTGACGGTGGCAGCGAGCCCGACTAGGTTCGCCTCTCACGCTCAAAACTGCAGTTTCCTCCCGTAACAGCGCGGCCTGGGCCGTGCCGAGAAACGATCATTGCCGATGACGACACAACAGCAGACACGTCCCGCTGACACAGCTTTGTCTGCCGCCGGCCCCCGCTCGTGGCCCTTCGAGGAGGCGCGACGCTTGCTACAGCGGCTCACCCGCATGCCAGGCGGCACTGAGAAAACCGTCATTTTCGAAACCGGCTACGGCCCCTCGGGGCTGCCGCACATCGGCACCTTTGGCGAAGTCGCGCGCACCTCGATGGTGCGGCACGCGTTCCACGAGTTGACCGGAGGCAAGGTCAAGACACGCCTCATCTGTTTTTCCGACGACATGGACGGGATGCGTAAAATTCCCGACAACGTGCCTGACAAAGCTTTTCTCGAACCGCATTTGCACAAGCCGTTGACGGCGGTGCCCAATCCGTTCGGCGGCGACTTCGCAAGTTTTGGTCACCATAATAACGCCATGCTGCGCCGGTTTCTCGACACCTTCGGTTTCGATTACGAGTTTGCCAGCGCCACCGACTATTATAAGTCGGGCAAGTTCGACGCCATGCTGTTGCGCGCGGCCGAGCGATATGACGCTATCATGGATGTTATGCTGCCGACGCTCGGCGCCGAGCGGCAGGCGACCTATAGCCCGTTTTTGCCGATATCGCCGGTATCGGGCAGGGTCCTCTACGTGCCGATGAAGGCGGTCGACGCCAAGGTCGGCACCATTACGTTTGCCGATGAAGACGGAACCGATACGACACTGCCGGTCACTGGCGGCAGCGTGAAGCTGCAATGGAAGCCCGACTTCGGCATGCGCTGGGCGGCGCTTGGCGTCGACTTCGAAATGTTCGGCAAGGATCACCAGACCAACGCCGTCGTCTATGACCGCATTTGCGAGATCCTGGGCGGCGTGGCACCACAGCATTACGTCTACGAGCTGTTTCTCGATGAGAACGGCCAAAAAATCTCGAAGTCGAAGGGCAACGGTCTGACGATAGACGAGTGGCTGAAGTACGCCTCGCCCGAAAGCCTGTCGCTGTATATGTTCCAGCGGCCGCGCAGCGCCAAAAAACTGCACTTTGACGTCATTCCCCGCGCCGTCGATGAATACCTGCAGTTGATCGCTTCGTATCCAACCCAAGAAGGTGCGCCCAAACTCGACAACCCGGTTTGGCATATCCACGAGGGCAACCCGCCCAAGGCGGAGATGCCCATTACGTTTGCGCTGTTGCTCAACCTTTCAGCCGCTTCGAACGCGGCCGATACGGACAAGTTGTGGTCGGTCATCCGTAAGCATCATCCCGAGGCGACCGCAGCCACGCATCCGATGCTCGACCAGCTCGTCGGCTATGCGATCGCCTACTATCACGACTTCGAAAAGCCCAAGAAGGTGTTCCGCGCAGCGACGCCATCCGAGCGCGTGGCGCTCGAAGCGTTGCACACCGCGCTCGCGTCCGTTGCCCAAGGGACATCTGCCAAAGAACTGCAGGATCTTGTCGTCGAGACTGGTAAGGCGAATGGCTACGTGAAAGAGACGTTGCGGTCCTGGTATCAAGCGATCTACGAAGTCTTGCTTGGCAGCTCCGAAGGCCCACGCTTTGGCCCGTTCATCGAACTCTACGGGATACCAGAAACCCGCACGCTTATTGAATGCGGCCTAAAGGGGGAGTTTCTAACGGCTGCGTGAGGCAGCGCCGTGCATTAAGCGTCGACGAGGCCGAGTGCCAATTGCACCGGCTTGTACGAGCGGCGGTGCAGCGGCGAGGCACCGAGCCGGGCGAGCGCTGCCTTATGCTCGGGCGTGCCGTAGCCCTTGTGCCGCTCGAACCCGTAGCCTGGATGGTCGCGCGCCAATGTCATCATCATCCGGTCGCGCGTGACTTTGGCGACAATTGACGCCGCCGCAATCGACAGGCACTTGGCGTCGCCCTTGACGATGGTGCGTGTTTCGCACGGCAGCGACGGCGCCCTGTTACCGTCGACGAGGGCGAGACGTGGCACGCACGACAGTTGCGCCACCGCTTGCCCCATGGCCCACAGCGTCGCATTCAAAATGTTGTCGCGGTCGATGCGTTCGATGCACGCAATGCCGACCCCAAAGCGGGAACTGGCAACGATGAGCCGGTAGACCGTTTCGCGTTGATCGGCGTCGAGCGCTTTGGAATCGTTGATGCCATCGGGTAAATTAGCCGGATCGAGCACCACGGCCGCCGCCACGACAGGGCCCGCCCAGGGCCCGCGCCCGGCCTCGTCGATGCCGGCGATGGGTCCGCCGTTCAGTTCCATCTCGATGCTTTCGAGTTCGAACGTCGGCGAAAATCGAGAATCGCTCACTTTCATGAGCCACGATCACGCCAACCCGTGCTGCAGTCAAAGCCCGCGACGGCGGAAACCTGTTAGCCCAGGGTTTTTGCCACCCACGCAGATGCACGGCGGCCACGAATCTCGCCGATTGTGCGCAAGCCTTCACGCCGGCACACGCCAGCCAGGTGCTCTTTAATGCGGCCGATAAGTCCCGGGCCCTGATAGACCAACCCCGTGTAGAGCTGCACGAGCGTTGCGCCCGCCTCAATTTTTGCCAACGCCGTTTCGCCACTGTCGATGCCGCCAATGCCGATCAGTGGTATTGAACCGCCCGTCGCCTTGTAGACGCGCGCCAGCACGATAGTGGAGCGTTCAAACAGCGGACGGCCCGACAGCCCGCCGGCCTCGCTCGCTCGCGTATCCTTCAGTGGGCCGCGCGCCAGCGTCGTGTTCGAAACGGCGATGCCGTCGACGCGGTGGGCTGCGAGCTGCGCCGCCAGCGCGTCGAGATCCCGGAGTTCGAGATCCGGCGCGATTTTGACGACGATCGGACGCGACGGTTTGCCAAGGCCGACCTGCCTTTCTCGCGCCGCCATGACGCGCTGTAAAAGTTCATCGAGAGCCAGCGGCGCCTGCAAATCCCGAAGTCCCGGCGTGTTGGGCGACGAAATGTTGATCGTGAAGAAACTAGCGACGTCGTAGAAGGCGTCGAGCCCCTGCACGTAATCTCCGGCGCGATCGGTGCTGTCTTTATTGGCGCCTATATTGACGGCGACAATGCCGGTTTGGCTTCGCTCGGAGAGACGCTTGGCGGCCGCTGCGTGTCCCCCGTTATTGAAGCCGAGCCGGTTGATGAGCGCGTCATCGGCGACAAGCCGAAAGACTCGCGGCGAGGGATTTCCAGGTTGCGGCTGGGGTGTCAGCGTGCCCGCCTCGGCAAACCCGCAACCGAGGCCCAAGATAGCGCCTGGCACGCGCGCATCTTTATCGAAGCCGGCCGCGATGCTCACGGGATTGGGAAACCGGTACCCCCAAAGCTGAGTGGCCAAACATGGTGGGTCGACAGCAGAGTCGCGCGGATAAGCGCCGCTTTCCATGGATTTGAGCATAAGCTCGTGAGCCGCCTCCGGCTGCACCTTGAAAAGCACCGGCCGCGCGAGAGCGTACAATGTCGACAGCATCACAATAAACCTTCAGGCAATAGCGCCCGGCCGGTGCCGCCGGAAGCGAGCGGCATGGCGTAGAGAGCGTGGCGCGTTTCCAACTCGCCGTAGTAGTGGGGGAACAGTGCACCGTCGCGCGATGTTTCCCAAGCCAAGTTCGGCGCGAGATCGTGTGCGTTGAACGCGATCAGGACCAGATCAGCTTGCCCTTGAAAATGCTTGGAAAGGGTGCCTTCCAATTGATGCGCGCACGACAGATGAATGTAGCCATCGCGCTTGTCATCGGGCGAGCCCGAAAATGTATGGCCCTGCGCATCGCGCCACTGCGCGGCAGTCGCGATCTTGAAAATAATTGTTGCGTTCTGGGATGGATCGCTCATCGTGGAGGTACTGCATCTTTCACGGTTTGCTGGCGCGTTTGCTGCCGCGGCGTTGACCGTTCGGCGCAAGCGGTTTTTGTTTACGTCTAAACTTTGACGAGAGTGCTTGTCATTTGATTTGATGCTTTTTCCCCGAGGCGCTGTTGAATATGGCGTTCGTCACCGTTAGTATACAAATCACTCAGCGACGCGGGTGGTTGATATTCAATCATCATCGGGCCGTTTATGACCAGCGATATGTGCCGGGGCGGCACATCGTCCAAGCGTCAAAGCGAAGCTCGCGGCGGACTATCCTGACCGGCTCGATGCCGGTCGAAGATTACCAGACCACAGCTGGAGTGGCGCTGGTTTTATGGGACGGGGACTTCTTTAAAGACACTTGGCGTAGGGGCTGGGTTCGCCGGGTTTTCCGGCAATCCAATAATCGGCGAATGCGTTGACAACGTGTTTGCCGGGCAGAACGTGTGTCTTGGAATTCACGGCCTACGCATGCGGGTGCGAAGGATTTTTTCGTGGACGATTTTATCAGCGTCAGTGTTGTTAGTCTCGGGCAGTTGTTCTCGGGCGGGCATACGTTCCGGTTGCCGTGGTTCCAACGCGCCTATGCCTGGCAGACAAACGAGGCGGGGCGGCTGCTGACCGACCTGTTCGACTTGGCCTACGAGGAACGCGACACCAAGCGCCGGTATTTTCTGGGCTCATTGATGCTCGCACGCAAACCCGGCGACGCTTACACAGCACTTGTCGACGGACACCAGCGCGTCATGACGTTGACCTTGCTGTTTGCTGTGCTGCGCGATTTGTCCAACAACGAGGCCAGTAAGGCGCTGCTGCAAAGCTTTATCGGTGGACCCGTCTATCGCCTCCAAACCCAAGACAATCTCACGCGCTTTTGCGAGACCTACGTGCAGTCGCCGGGCGCCACTAACCTTACGCCAGATGCGGAACTCGAAGCCCTGTCCGAGACCGAGCGCAACGTCATCGAAAATCGCGACTACTTCATCACCGAACTGTCGAGCGCTGAGGTTTCGCAGGAAAACCGTGAGCTGTTAATCGAAACACTTATCGATTGTTGTTTTGTGATTTTGAAAGTGGTCCCCGACGAGGACGAAGCTTGGCGTATGCTTGAAATCGAAGAGCAGACGCGCCGCGACTTCAATGCGGCCAACCGCGCCAAGGCGAGCCTGCTGTCGATGATCCCGGCACAGGAGCGCGAGCACTGCCGCAAAATCTGGGAAGACTGCGAATTTAACTTGGGGTCGCAGGATATGCACGCGCTGCTCGGGCATGTGCGCACTCTGAAGATGCGCAAGAGGTCCGAGCGTCCGGTTGAAACGGACCTTGCTCAGGCCTTTGCCCTGAACAAGTCGGGCATCGCGTTCATGGAGGGGGCAATCGCGCCGGCGGCCACGCAGATGCAAGCCTTGCGCCGCTCAGAAATCGGAACACTGAAATCGCGGCCGACGATCTCAAACGCACTCGAGCGTTTGACCTGGGTCGAGCCCAATCTCTGGGTGCCGGCGGCTTTGCGCTGGCTCGACCGGCGCGGGGAGAACGGCGAGACGGCTACTTTTTTCCGTCGTCTGGAACGCCTGGTTTGGATGCTGCGCATCGCCGGTATCGATCCGACGCGTCAGCAACGCCAGATCATTCGCCTGTTGGCCGAGATCGACAAGGACGGCCCCGTTGAAAGCATGCGCGAACTCGAAATCTCGCGATCGGTGCGCGATAGCGCCTGGACCAATCTCAGAAGTTCGACCTTCGACAGCAAACATTACGCGACGCGCGTGATGCGCCGCATCAGCGTCGAACTTGGCCAGGACCCAGGCCCCATCTGCCCCATCAACGTGACCGTCGAGCATATTCTGCCGCGTGGCTATATCGAGACCAGCGGCTGGCGCCGGAACTTTAAAAACGAAAAAGCAGTCAAGTCCCACGCGCACCGGCTCGGCAATCTGACATTCCTGACCGCTGAGGACAACCGGACCTCAGACTACTTAGACTGGCCCGAAAAACAGA
This sequence comes from Hyphomicrobium sp., assembly GCA_031414095.1. GTDB lineage: Bacteria > Pseudomonadota > Alphaproteobacteria > Rhizobiales > Hyphomicrobiaceae > JANNFX01. Next base: position 7,009 of record JANNUW010000166.1, read on the forward strand.
AAAAGTTCGATCATTCGAACTTCGCAATGTCGCGCGAACTCGTCGGCATCAAAGAGTGGACTGCGAGCGCGATCGACGCGCGAACCGATCGCCTGGCGCGGCTGCTGTTCAAAGCGTGGGAGTTAGAAGCCTGAGGGGGCGCTTGGAAGTTTACAGGCCGTCAATCTCGGCATCGGTTTCTTCAGGCTCGGTTTCAAACAGATTGAAATGCGTTTCGAGCGTATCGAGAAACATGGCGACGAGATCGAGCAGGACGCCCAGTCGAATGCGGCGCGCTATAAGGAAGCAGTCGTTGATGTTGACTATCGTTCCCTCGAGGGGCCCCGGGCAGTCGCTGGCAATGAGACCGCGGGTGCGCAGGTAAGCAAGCGGTGCATTGCCAGTTTGAAAATCGTGAACTGTCGCATCACCGAACTCGGCGGTTGCTTCAATCAGCAGTGCGGTGCCGGCGTTGTAGAGCTTGGCAAGTTCACGGAAGCGGATGTCGCGCTGTCCTAAGTCTTCGGAGCGCTCGCGCGATTTCAAAATGCGTGCGACTAGGATCATTTCAGTCGTGCGGATCTGCGCGATGGCCTCGCGCTCGCTCTCGCGCCCGGCTGCGATTTCGTCGTCCGAGGCGCCCGTAATGGCGTTCCAGATCACGGTACTGTTGAGGAGATCTTCACCCGCGGCCAGCGCAGCGTCGAGGTTGTCGGCGAGTAAGTAAACGCAAGCGGGTGCCAGGACCGGTGCCGCCGTGGCGTGCCCCGGCTGCACCAGCGCGAGCTTGGGCCTTTTGGTCAACTTTTGCATTTGAAAGGCCATGTCGTCTCCGTTACGTCCGGCTTATCCGCTTGGCGGAGCCGGCCGCCGGACGCGATCAGGAGGCCATGATTCTCCAGGTCCCGTCACGGACGGGCTGGCTGCACCCAAGTTATCCACAGGCGCGCCGGGACTTTCGCGCCTCCAACGGTACCTAGCCTAACAAATTTCTATTGCGTCAGGTCAAGCGGTTAGCGCGACCCAGTATTTTCTTGCGCGTGGAACGAAACCTTGGGTCGCAGCGGCCGGCGCTCAACGCCGGCAACAAAATGCTTGAGGTGGGCCGCACTTGACCCAACGCTTGCGCCATGAATTGGATCACCGTGTGGTTGCGAACACGGGCGGAAACAAGCGCTGGGAATTTTCGATGATTGAATGTGCGGGCTGTGGCCAATGAGCGTCGAGCGTGCGGACGGGCGCGTCGTACGGGCGGGACGCTGCGAACTGCGCGCGGTCGATCGCATCTGGCCCTACGCCATCGAAAACGCAGCTGCGATCGAAGCCCATTGGCAGAGACGCCTTGCCGTCAACCCCAAATTCTTCAACGGCCGCATACGCATGCTGGCCGCGTATGAGATCAGCGGCGACACGCTGAAGGGCGAGTTTCTCGAAACTGGATTTCGCGAATTCCTCTATTGGCGCGACCACGGTGAGCCCGAAGCGGGCGTGCGCGACAGCTTCGGGTCCGCAATCATCTATTCAAGCGACGGCGCTTTGCTGCTCGCCCGCCAGCGGCCTGGAAATGTCAACACCGGAGTCGCTTATCTGCCCGGCGGGTTTATCGATCCGCGCGATGTGGGCGCTGACGGCAGCATCGATATCAGAGCCAGTACCGGGCGCGAAATCAGCGAAGAAACCGGGATCGGCCCTGATGTGTTCAAGCCACGGCGGGGGTACTTGCTCACGGTCTTGAACGGTCAGCTATCGATTGGCGTCGCGTATGATTGCGCTCTGACCGCGGACGCTCTCCAGGACCGCGTCATGGCGCATCTGGCGGCCGACCCTTTGTCGGAACTGCAAGACGTCGTCATGGTCCGCCGCGCGCAAGACATTGTAGACATGGATCTCGCCCCCTACGCCCGCCTGCTTTTGTCGACGCTGTTGCCTTAAGCGCGCAGTCGGGCTCGGGTCGCAACTCTTGCCTTGGAATGACGGGCGTCTTGGCGCAGATTGCCGCCACTTTCGAAGCGCGGCGGGGATTAGATGCAACTTGAGTTTCATACACTCGACGTGTTTACGGAAACGCGCTTTGGCGGCAATCCGCTGGCCGTGGTGCTCGATGCCGGCGGCTTAAGCGGCGAGCAGATGCAAACCATTGCGCGCGAGCTCAACCTGTCGGAGACAGTGTTCGTGCTGCCCTCCGACAATCCCGCGCACACGGCACAGATGCGCATCTTCACGCCGCTGAAGGAAATTGCGTTCGCGGGCCATCCGACGGTGGGGACCGCGGCATTGCTAGCTGAACTTCGCAACCACGGCACGGGCACGGAGCAGGATGCACTCGTCGTCCTGGAACAGATTTGCGGCACGATGCGCGTTGGAGTTCGGGTGCGGCCCGGCCACGCCTCGTTTGCTGAATTTGATGCGCCGCGATTGCCGGCCGAGGCCGGAGTTTTACCGCCCGTTGATAAGATAGCCGCGGTTTTCAGTCTTATCCCCAGTGAGATCGGATTTGAAAATCACCGGCCCGCCTGTTTTGCGGCCGGCAATGCCTTCGCGTTCATACCCGTCGCCACGCTCGACGCTATCGCGCGGGCGCGCGTGGAAGCGGGTGCATGGGCCGAGACTATGCGCGATCAGGGGCTGGTCGGGGCGTACCTCTACACGCGTCATTGCGAACAGCAGGCCTCATCCTTCCACGCCCGCATGTTTGCGCCCGACTTCGGAATTCCCGAAGACCCAGCGACCGGGTCCGCTGTGGTATGTTTGGCTGGCGCCATTCACCATTTCGACAGGCTGCCCGATGGCGACTATAAAAAGACCATCGAACAGGGCTTTGAAATGCAGCGGCCGAGCCTCATTACACTCAGTATGACGGTCAACGGCGGCAAGCTGACCACCGTGCGCATCGGCGGCCACAGCGTCCGCGTCTCGCAGGGCACGCTGCAGGTTTAGGTTGGCGCTTTTTATTTCTAATTATCGCGCCCGTCGGTGCTGACGTCTCTGACCGGTGTGGGCGCGACGGCAACGCTTGCGGCGTGATCTTTCGCCCAATCGCGGTAGCGCACCACGGTGCCGTGCACGCGCGACGACGGTAACGCCAACTCGACAGCAAGCGGTGCCACGTCGTCGGGTGACGGCAGCGTGTTGGGATCTTCGCCGGGAAACGCCTTGCTGCGCATGCCGGTGCGAATGCCGCCCGGATCCAGCACGGCGACGCGAATAGGCGTGCTCTCGACTTCCGCCGCATAGGTCGCGGCAAGCGCCTCAAGGCCGGCCTTGGCAATCGCGTACGGTCCCCAGTACGCATTGCGGCCATGCGCGGCGCGCGAGGTCACAAAGATCACGCGCGCGGCCTCCGCTTTCTGCAGCAGCGGATCGAGCGTGCGGATCAACCGCCAGTTGGCCGTGAGATTGGTATCGAGCACACTGGCCCAGGCGTCTGCCGTGACGTGCGCGAGCGGCGACAACGGTCCCAGGATCGCGGCGTTGGCGACAAAAATATCAAGATGCTGCCAGCGCTGGAACAGCGATGGCCCGAGTTGGTCGAGCTTGTCGCCCTTGCTGAGATCGAGTCCGAGGATCGTCGCCTTACCACCGAGCTTGTTGATTTCGTCGTCGAGTTCTTCAAGCGCCCCGGTGGTGCGGCCTGAAATAATGACGTGCGCGCCTTCGCGTGCGAGCGCCAAAGCTATGGCCCGCCCGAGCCCGCGCGAAGCCCCCGTTACGAGCGCAATCTTTCCAGAGAGGCGTTTTTCAGAAGTTGTCATCGGTACCGTGGTGTTGGTGATAATCCATCTAAGCCTTGCTCGCGGTCGCCTACCGCTGTCATCCTCGGGCTTGTCCCACTGCTGTCCGGTTGAGTTCTTGCAGACACGGAGCATGGCGTTGATTCTTCTGTGATTCGAGAGCTTAGCGGCTTCATCGAATACGGAAAGGACCAAACGCCATGCGGCATCAAAATAGCGTATTCCGTCAGATTTTGCAGTTGGTTCCTTGGGCCGGGTTCAAAGCACTTGTGGAGCATCCCGGGGCCGATGCACGGGTCCGTCAGCTGACGACGAAAAGCCAATTCGTCGCGCTGCTGGGCGGCCAGTTGTCGGGCGTCGAGCCTGCGCGACATCGAGG
>JANNUW010000167.1:0-5438 GCA_031414095.1 Hyphomicrobium sp.
CCCCTCACCCCCCCCCACTCCCCAGGGGGAGAGGGGGGTTCGTCGCCGCCTTTCCCTCTCCCCGTGGGGAGAGGGAAATGGTGTGGGGGGCGTAATGGCCTGTCGACATACTCCGCAATGGCGATGCCATCGGCGAGTTTCAGGGCCTGCTCGAAGCTGTCGGCGAGACGCGTTTTGATCTCGGCTTTGACGACGATGCGGTCGACGACGACATCGATGTCGTGTTTGAATTTCTTATCGAGCTTAGGCGCGTCGCCGATCTCCATCACGTCGCCATTGATCTTGACGCGCTGGTAGCCCTTCTTCTGCCACTCGGCCAATTCCTTGCGGTATTCGCCCTTACGCCCGCGCACCACAGGCGCGAGGATCAACAGCCGCGTGCCCTCAGGCAGCGCCAGCACGCGATCAACCATTTGAGAGATCGTCTGGCTTTCGATCGGCAAGCCGGTCGCGGGCGAATACGGAACGCCGACACGCGCAAACAAGAGACGCAGGTAGTCGTAGATTTCCGTCACCGTGCCTACGGTCGAGCGCGGGTTCTTGCTCGTCGTTTTCTGCTCGATGGAAATTGCGGGCGACAGGCCGTCGATGTGATCGACGTCGGGCTTTTGCATCATCTCCAAGAACTGCCGCGCATAGGCCGACAGGCTCTCGACATAGCGGCGCTGGCCCTCGGCATAAATGGTGTCGAACGCGAGCGACGACTTGCCCGATCCCGACAGCCCGGTGAACACGACGAGCGCATCGCGCGGGATCTCGAGATCTACGTTCTTCAGGTTATGCTCACGCGCGCCCCGCACATTGATCGCGTTGTGGGCTTTGCCCACGGGGATCGACCGCATCGAGCCGGAGGCGGGGCGGGCGTTCGACTGCGAGCGGCCCGGGGGCGCCGTTTTGGGTGTTTTGACCATCACCAAGGGATAGCCGAGGGTGTGGCCGGGGGCAATGCGGCGAGGTAGGAGTGCTCAACACTCAGGCCGCTGCTCGGTCAACGGAGTATCCCGTGCCCTGTTTGCCTGGACGTGACCACGGCTCGGGCACGTCTCACTCACGTTCGCCGCTCCGTCCGGGAACGCAAGGGTTGGGGTGCGTGCCGCTCCTTGATGCTGGGAAGGGAGGCAGCGGGTCTTACACTGGCGCGCCAAAGTTTTGACTCTTCGATCAGTAGATGGCGCGCCAATATTATTTTTCTTTGCGCGCGGCGACACGCCTTCCGCGAGCCGGCCGTCGTGCCCCGCACGCGAAGCATGACGCGCGCCGCCAGTTGAGCGATGGGTCAGAACTATTGACCGCTGGTATTACACTTCGCCTCTTGCTCTTGGGTGGAACGGGGGCCATTCTTTTACGCGAGTGGCAAGGCAAAAGAGATCAATGCGGGCAAAATCGAAGTCGTCGTCAAAAGTAGATTTGCCAGGCGCGGACGCGACTCTGACAGGAACCGGTGCGGGTGCTGTTGCGTCAAAGGCTCCCGGCGCGCCTGCGCCAAACGCTAGAAGCGCGCCTGCGCCAAAGGCTGGCGGCGATGCTGTATCAAACCCGGCTTCCGATGCGACGATTGCCGACTTTATATCCAAAATCAAGACCCTCACACCGTCCGTCAACGAGGGCCGCGGCCGGTTGATCTTCGTCATGGACGCCACCATGAGCCGCCAGCCGACATGGGATATGGCACTGACGCTGCAATCGTCAATGTTTACGGCCGTCAAGGACGTCGGCGGGCTCGACGTACAGCTTATGTTTTTCCGCGGCCTCAACGAGTGCAAAGCCTCGCGCTGGGTTTCAGATCCCGATCAACTGGCAACCCTGATGCGCGGCGTCAGGTGCCAGGGCGGCCTGACCCAGCTTGGACGCACGCTTGGCGCGGCGCGCGACGAAGCAATAGCCAAAAAGGTCAACGCGCTCGTCTATGTCGGTGACGCCATGGAAGAGAACATCGATCAGGTTTGTGCGCGCGCCGGGGAGTTGGCGCTGCTCGGCGTACCAGTGTTTCTGTTTCAGGAGGGTCACGACCCGCGCGCCAGCATCGCGTTCAAAGAAATTGCGCGGTTGACGCGCGGTGCTGCTTGCCGTTTCGATGCCGGCTCTGCCCAGCAACTAAAAGACCTCCTGACGGCGGTCGCAGTCTATGCTGCGGGCGGTCATAAGGCGCTCCTCGCCCTGAGCCAAAGGTCCGGCAGCGCAGGGGCGAGGCTGTTGCTGAGTGAGATGCGGTCTGCCGGTCAAAAGTAGTCCTGCCCAAACTGTTGCGACAAGTGAGACGCTAATGGGGTTTTTTCTGCTTGGGCTGGCCGCATTGATCGCGGCGTTGTGGGGTGCCGGCGCCTTCACACGCGCCAACCCGGCCAAGCTTGCCCGCCAACTTAAAACCATCGGAGGCTTTGCGGCCCTGGTGGTTGCTGCGTATTGCATGGCCCGCGGCGCGGTGAGTGTGGGCCTGCTTTTGGGCGGCGTGGGGCTGTGGCTATTGGGCTGGGTGAGCGGTTTACCCGGTTGGGGCGGCGGCCGGACATCGAGTCCATCCGGGCAGACCTCGCAAGTCACGACCGATCATCTCGACATGCAGATCGACCACGACACCGGCGCCATGAATGGACGTGTGCTGAAAGGCATGTTTCAAGGCCGCTCCATCGGCAGCTTGAAGCCCGTTGAGTTGGCGCATTTGTGGGCCGATTGCCGGTTCGTCGATCCGCAATCGGCGCGCATCGTGGAGGCTTATCTCGACCGCGTTCACCCGACGTGGCGTGAAGACATGGCACGCGGCGAACGCGAGATGGCGAGCGGCGTTGACGGGCGCATGTCGCGCGATGAGGCCTATGATATTTTGGGCTTGAAGTCCGGCGCGAGCCCCGACGACATTCGCACGGCCCATCGCGAACTCATGAAAAAGATGCACCCCGACCGCGGCGGCTCGACCTACCTCGCCTCCAAAATCAACGAAGCCAAAGACGTGCTGCTGGGGTGAGTTGAATGTGCGAGCATCCGTTCCCATTGGCACACGGAACACGCCAAACTTAGCGTCACAAAACGCCAAAGGCCTGCAAGGCCAGCGCCTCTTCCGCAAATAGACAACTGCGGGGTTGCCTCGGGATCAGTGCTTGCGAACTGCAGGACCTTCTGTACGCGGCTACGCAACACTACGCTTCGACTGTCCGATCCCCACAGGCCAACTTCGCTCTACGCACACAAAACCGCACACGAATTGGCGTTACGCACACGCAGTCCAGTGCAGGGATGACGCATTACTCTTGGACAATTTGAAACTAGCAAAGTGATGCAACTCCGTCCTGGGCAAACGTGCGCGAAAACTATTGTTCCTGTGGAAAACTCAATGGCGGCCTTTTTTTGCCACATATTGTTGCGCCGCAACGATTCGCTTTGAATTTGTCGCGGTGCCGCCGTATCTGGGCCATGGCCGCGCCTCGCTTGGGCCTTGCAGGTGCCTTCCCTGGGCCTTGGCGACGCCTTCCCTGGGCCTTGGCGACGCCTTCCCTGGGCCTTGGCGACGCCTTCCCTGGGCCTTGGCGGCCGCGCAAATCGGCCGGAATGTCAGACTACATAGGAGTGTGGCCAGCGAGTTGGTTTACGGGCCGTTAGCCATTTTCTGGCATCTCCTTAATCATGTTGTTCCGCCGCGTAGATCTGGCCGTCATGTTTGCCGCCGTCGTAGTCCTGGTGGGCTGCAGCACGTCGGGCACGAATTTCGTGGCCAAAGACGAACCATGGCGCGAAGCCGAAGAAAGCTCCTGCAACGCCGCCGGAGCCGTCCGGCCAAGCCCCGTCATCCAATCGCGAGCAGCTCTCGGAGGCCCCAGCGTATGCGGCGCAGCCCGGCCGTTCGAAATGTCAGGCGCCTTAGGGGGCCGCGTCGCCTTGAAACCAGCGGCACTTCTGCGCTGCCCGATGATCCCGCAGGTTGAGCGCTGGATGGCCGAGAATGTCGCTCCCCTCGCCAGGTCTCATTTTGGAATTCCTGTCGTCGAGATTGCGGTTGCGGCCTCGTACGCGTGCCGGCCCATGAATAATATCTCGGGCGGCAAACTATCCGAGCATGGCTTTGCCAATGCGCTCGATGTCTCGGCGTTCGTGCTGGCCGATGGTCACAGGATCACCGTCAAGGGCGGATGGTCGGGCGGCACCGCGGCTGAGCGGGCCTTTTTACGGGCCGTCCACCAGGGAGCCTGCCGTCACTTTACGACTGTGCTCGGTCCGTTGGCCGACAGCCATCATCGCGACCATTTCCATATGGATCTCGCCCGTCACGGACGCAGCGGCGTCAACCGGGTGTGCCAGTAGCTAAAGCCTGCATTCTCTTAAACATGTAGGTTCATCAAGCGCTTGGATCGCCCCGACCGGAGCCATGCGAGCCAAGCCGGCCTGCGCCTATTGCCGCGGTTGTAGCCGCTTGCCCCGCTAACGCCTCATTTGCACCTCCCTTGGGCACCATCGTTAACGGTGTAGGGAATAAGTGATGAAGTTGAATGCGTTATTCACGGCAGTTCTGCTTTTTGTTCTGGCAGCCATGCCCTCGGCGCAAGCTCGCCCCTATGAAGATCAGCGCGACACGCGCTGGAGTCAGCATAGCGCGAGCGGCGCCAGAACACACAAGACGAAAGCATTCCGGTCCTATCGCAAGTCGTACCGCTCAGAAACTCAGGCGAGCAGCGGCCTGGGTGGCCGCCCCGGCAAATGGTGCGGCTGGTGGATGCGCACGCAAAAGGGCGGCGGCGCTCACCTTAATCTGGCGGCCAACTGGCGCGGCTGGGGTCGGTCTTCATCGGCGCAGGTCGGTGCAGTGGTTGTTTGGAGCCATCACGTCGGCATGATCACAGGCCGCGCCTCCAACGGCCAGTGGATCGTCAAATCAGGTAACGACGGCGGCCGCGTTCGCGAACGGGCCCGCTCGGTATCAGGCGCCGTCTTCCGCGTCGGATAAGTTGTCTTTCGCTCACGGCGGCCGGCTCCGCGCAGCGGAGTCGCCGTGAGCAAAGTAAAAGCTCCCGCCGGGCGCGAAGAGCTGATCGAACACCACGGCAGGTCCTTCTCGGGCCTGCCGTTTTTTGTTGTCATCAAGTTCCGCTTGGACGATCGATAAAAGGCAAGCGCTCACATAACGCCAACTGAGGTCCCTCGCATGCGCCCCTACATCGCGCTGACACACAAGAGCCCGCCAGCGACTACGGCGTTTTGTTTCCCGATCTGCCGGCTGCGCGCAAACATCGATGCGGCGGTGGGGCCCGGATGGATGCGGGCCAGGGCACACCCTACGATGCCGTGAAGGCGCGCATGGCAGCTAAGACAAAGCTGCGGGCGGATGAGGATCGCGTCGATCCACGCGCTGCCGACGACCCTCATGCGACTGTGCGCAGGACAACCGTGGGTTCGCATTCCCACACGCGCCACGTCATTCGAATGGCGGAGGGGGTGGGATTCGAACCCAC